>NZ_JBGOOI010000027.1:0-59523 GCF_041439605.1 Vibrio sp. 1F169
CTCTGGCTCTGGCTCTGGCTCTGGCTCTGGCTCTGGCTCTGGCTCTGGCTCTGGCAAGGATTCAACGACATCTTCAAACTGATCGCTACCTTGGATTTTCGGTTCAAAGTCAAAATCAGAGGCAACATTCGCAGGCGACTCTACATCGTCTATAGCTTCGGCTAACCAGTCTTCAACCGTCTCTTCATCATCTTCAGAGATATCATTTAAAGACGATGGCGATACTTGCTCTTCATAACTAGCAGCGATGTCTTCACGCTGTTCTTGGGCGTCGGCTTCTTTCGGCTCTGGTTCAACCGTATTTTCACTTAATGACTCAACAAGCTCTTCTGTCGCTGGCAATAAATCATTGTCATCAGAAGTCATCAACTCATCAATCAATGCTTCGTCTGTTGTTTCTAGCGAGTCATCAAGTAACGCATCTGTTGCCGGCGCGACACCGAACAAATCATCGATAAAGTCATCACGATTAAAGGCTTCATCATTTTCTGGCTTAACGTCAGCACTGTCTTGAATCATTTCCGAATCTAACGATCCATCACTAACGACTTCAGCTTGTGGTGTTGCATTAATGTCCGATGCTTGCTCAGACTCAACTTCAGGTGTTTCTGAGGTTAACGGAGTAAGCTCGACGTCTGAATCCTTTTCGGACTCATCGCTGCCGTTGTCAAAACCAAAGGCTTCGTCTAACTCTTTATCAAACGCCTTCCCTTCAGGTTCAAGCTCGTCTTCAATGCCACTTGTCAGTAGATCATCAAATGGATCTAAAGATTCTGAATCTTGTTCATCGGTTTCACCGACTGATAGATCATTACCTAGCAGTTCATCTAACGTCTCGTCACCTTCGACGGTAACTTGAGCATCATTGGCATCATCGTCTAGAAAATCATCTAGTAGGTCTGTGCTCTCGGCATCGAGTTCAAAGTCATCATCAGAATCATCAATCAACTCATCCAAGGTTTCAGTACTGTCTTCCGAAATATCTAGCTCATCATCGGTCGACAAGCCTGAGAGTTCTTCGAGTTCAGATAATGAGTCAAAACCTAGAGGATCACTCTCAGAATCATCATCCGATTCATCTTCCAACATATCATCTAGGAGATCTGTTGAATTACTGAGATCAACATCATCCCCTGTCAATTGCTCATCGAGCAGGTCGACACTGCCTTGAGTTTCTTCACTTTCGGTTGGCAGATCAAACTGAGAAAGGATGTTATCGATATCATCATCAGACGCCAAAGCGCTGTTTAGATTCTCAGCAACCTCGTCATCATTATCGAGATTCACAGGCTCATTGACTTGATCGTTCTGAGCCGCAACCTGAGCGAAGATGTCATCAATATCATCTTCTACACTAGGAGCCGAGGGTTGTGACGTCTGCTGCTCTGAGATCAACGAATCAATATCAAATTCATCGTTGCTCACGCCCGAAGGTGCAGTATCGCTCTGTTGTTCAGAGATAAGCGCATCAATGTCAAAATCATCGGTTGCTGATGTATCGGTATTAGAAATCGAATCACTTTGCTCTTCTGAGATTAAAGCATCAATATCGAAGCTATCATCATCTTCATCATCAAGCGCAAATAGATCATCTAATAGAGATTGGTCTAGTTCGTTAGAGCCTAGATCTTCAGTCTCAGAATCCTGTGATAGTAGCGATTCAATATCTTCATTCGACATTGAGTTATCATCTGAAAGATCAAAGTCGGCCTCATCAGAACCGAGTTCGCTTTCTGATGTTTTATCAAGTGCGCGCTCCATCTCTTCAAGACCAAGCGCCTTGTCATCGCCATTGACACTAATGCCGTTGCTGCTGTCTAACTCCAGATCATCGAAGTTAGTGTCTAAGTCACCATTTTCGCCAATACTCGCAAATGGGTCGTCATCGTCATCATCGAGATTAAAATCGAGATCAGAATCATCTAAACCTGCAAATACATCTTCTTCAGGCGATGCTTGGTCATCAAATAACTTATCAGCATCATCTTCATTGCCAAATTGTTCATCGTCTAAAGACAATTCATTATCAAAGTCGTCCATCTCGTCGCCTAAAGCGATAGGCGCGACGCTACTTGCATCTGATTGAATTGGTTGGTCTTGTGTCGGCTGCTGCTCATCATTTTTAGAACGGCGCCCTAATAGGATCACTATGATAAGACCAAGTAGCAGGCCAGGAATAACCGCAAGAGCAGTAACTAACCAACCATTTGATAACAATTGATCCATGGCACTTGGAGCCATTTTTGCAATCTCAGCGTTCTTTCTACGCTCTTCATCAAGCAGCTTTTCCACTTCGCTACGAATGCGGTCTTCATCACCAAGTTCTGTTTTTAGCTCATCTACTTCCAATTGAACATTCGACAACATCAGGCGAAGTTGATGGTTTTTCTCTTCAAGTGACAATAGCTCAGTTTCTGAAAGCTCTAGCTGTTTCTCTAACTTATTCACCTCTCGGGTTGGAGCTGATTGAGCTGGAGATGATTGAGTTGGAGACAATGGCTTTTTAGCGGCTTCAGCTGTGCTTACTTGCTTTGCAGGAACAACATTTTTTGCATCAGAACTCGACGCTTTTGGTTTTGAAGCGACAGGCTTACTTGCAGGAGCATCGAGCTTAGCAAGGTGCGCATTCATGATGTTAACGGCTTGCTGTGTAGAACTTGCACCTGCTTGCTCTAAAGAAGGCACTCGTAAATTACTGGCAGGCAGCAAGCTGTGGATATTCTGGTTTTCAAACGCTTGTGGATTTAGACGATAAATAGCCAACAAGGTTTGCTGAACTGAAACGGAATTATCAGGGCGTAACTTTGAGGCAATTGACCACAATGTTTCCGACCCCAAAGTTGGGCCGTAAAAACGAGAAGGCCCAGCACGATTCAATTGTGCTCTTTGAAGAGGTTCGGAAAACGTAGGCGCTGATTGTATCTGACCATTAGGCCCTACAACTCGAATGGAATCTGCACGAACAACGGAAATCTGAGTCGCCATGAGAATGGCAAAAGGCATTAACCACGGCTTGAAAAATTGAAACATAAAAGGCTCAGCTAGGTGCTTAAATTCGAATAAATTGATGAACTGTTAAATATATCGGATAAACGACGTAAAGCTATAGAGATGAAAACAAAAAATGTGTTGCAGCGACAATATTCGCAGCAATTTCACACAATTTGACTAACAATATTTTCAATCGATTAAAAAAGCCCCACTAAAAGAGTGAGGCTTGTTTATCAAAGCAGTGAAGCTTAGAAGTAATCGCGAATCAGAACTTCAGCGATTTGAACTGCGTTTGTTGCTGCGCCTTTACGAACGTTATCAGCGACAACCCACATGTTCACACCGCTGTGATGGCTGATGTCGTTACGAATACGACCAACCATTACGTGGTCTTTACCACCAGCATCACGAACCTGAGTTGGGAAGTCTAGAGCTTGGAAAACTTCAACGCCTTCTGTGTTCTCTAGAAGCTGAATAACTTGCTCAGCACCGATTGGCGCGCGAGTTTCAATGTGTAGAGATTCAGCGTGACCATAGAACACAGGAACACGAACACAAGTCGGGTTAACCGTGATTGAAGAGTCAGCAAAGATCTTTTGAGTTTCCCAAACCATCTTCATTTCTTCACGTGTATAGCCGTTCTCTGTAAATTCATCGATTTGAGGAATACAGTTAAACGCGATCTGCTGTGAGAACGCTGACTTGTCAGCTGGCATACCGTTAAGAAGCTTAGCCGTTTGACCTGCTAGCTCATCGATACCCGGCTTACCTGCACCAGACACAGATTGGTAAGTTGAAACGTTAATACGCTCAAGGCCCACTTCATCGTGAATCGGTTTAAGTGCTACTACCATCTGAATAGTAGAACAGTTCGGGTTCGCAATGATGTTGCGGTTACGGAACTCAGCAATCGCTTCAGGGTTCACTTCAGGCACAACCAGAGGAACATCGTATTCGTAACGGAAACGTGAGGTGTTATCGATAACAACCACACCTTCGTCAGCGGCGATTGGAGCCCAACGTTCTGAAAGCTCGCTACCTGCAGAGAAAAACGCAATATGTACTTGAGACCAGTCGAAGTCTTCTACATTTTGTACTTGTATTGTTTTGCCGTTAAAACGGGAAGTTTTGCCTTCACTACGTTCACTTGCTAGTAAGTGCATTTCACCGACAGGGAATTTACGCTCTTTAAGTACTTCAAGAATGGTTTCACCAACCGCACCAGTCGCACCTAAAATAGCAATATTAAATTCTTGGCTCATTGTTTCTCTCTTTTATAAAGTTGGCTTTACCATAAAACCGAGTTTAGATAACGGCGTTAAATTACAAGATTCGTCGCCCGTTAACTCGACTGCACTGTACTCTCTGCGGTCCCAATATTCTTTACGCATCTTGTCAAAAGAACCCGGCGTAGAGATATTGCGACGGAATAAGGCGTCGTCTTTGCGCACATCATAGATCAACTGAGTCAAATTGTGCAGTGTTGCTTCATCCCAAGCTCTATCTAATTTCATTTGAGGCACTGGCGCTGTCGGTAGTAAGTCACTTGCATAAGCACGCTGTTCAGTACCTAAAAACTCACAATAACTGTTGAAGATCATCGTGGTACCACGCGCTTTACCCTCTAAACCGTAGCCCGCTACGTGAGGTGTTGCAAAAGCGAGCAACGGAAGAAGTTCAAAGTCGACTTCAGGTTCAAACTCAAACACATCAAGAACGGCAGTGAAACCATCGGCTTTTTGCAAGCGAGCTTTTAACGCTTGGTTATCAACAACTGGGCCACGAGCCGCATTAATCAGAATTTGGTCAGCACGTAAATTGTTCAGTACTTGCTCATTGATCAAATGATGCGTTGGGAACTCACCTGTCTTAGTGATTGGCGTATGCAGAGTGATGACGTCTGACTGCTCAAGCAGTGTCTTTAATCCAGTAAACTCACGAGTATCACCCTCTTGCTGTTTTAGAGGATCGTTCAGCAGAACTTTAATACCAATACCTTCAAGGCACTTTGCTAAATAGCTACCCACTTGGCCACAGCCGATAATACCGACCGTTTTTTCGAATACAGAGAAACCTTGCTGCTGAGCCAACACCATCATCGCGCTGAACGCGTACTCAGCCACACCCACCTTGTTACAGCCTGGGGCTGCGGTGAAGAAAATGCCACGCTCTTTCATCAATTCTTGGTCAACGTGATCCATACCAGCTGTTGCGGTTCCAACAAACTTAAGCTTGTTCGCTTTGCTGATCAGCGCTTCATTGACCTTGGTCACCGAACGAATCATCAGGGCATCTACGTCAACAAGATCGTCAGCGGTTAGCGTTCGACCGGACTTCATTGTCACTTCACCTAGCTGGCTAAAAAGCGCTTCAGCATAAGGCATATTTTCATCGATTAAGATTTTCATTGGGAAGGTACTTTCGTTGGGGTCTGTCGACCTTAAATGTGAATTGAAATGATTGTGCAAAATTCCACACACGGTGTCGAGTCGCAATTGGAATACATTATAAATAAAGGGCTGAATCGCCTAGTCTGCACAAACAAGAACAGAAATAAGAACCAAGACCTAAAATCAAAAAGCAAAAGTCAGAAGTCAGAAGTCAGAAGTCAGAAGTCAGAAGACTAAAACGAAAAATGCCCGATTGAATAAACAATCGGGCAAACATCCAGAACAAAAGGATCCTATCTCGCTCTCCAGGAGACAGAGTCTTGCGTCTGTTCAACCAGTACTAACCAAAGCCAGTACTGATCAAGCTCTGGAAACCTTTCAACTTCTAAATCTTGATTTAAAAAGCTATTTTCTAAAGCGAAGCTTACAAAGCTAGGGTTAAAAAACACGCTTAAAACCATATTTATAAAAGCTATGTTCTGATGGTCATGATTACTGGGTGACCTGTGCGTGTTGAATCAGCACTCACGTCACCCATTAACGATTAACCTTTTATTAATTTAACCTTAGCTTCAATTAGCCTTGGTATTTTTTGATTACTAGCGTTGCGTTCGTACCGCCGAAACCAAAGCTGTTAGACATAACCGTTGTTAGCTCTTGTTCACGAGCTTCGGTTACGATGTCTAGGCCTTCGCCCGCTTCGTCTAGGTTTGCAACGTTAATGCTTGGTGCGATGAAGCCGTTATCAAGCATTAGCGTTGAGTAAATTGCTTCGTGTACACCAGCCGCACCTAGAGCGTGACCTGTCATCGCTTTAGTTGCTGAGATTGCAGGGCTGTTGCCGCCAAAGACTTCTTGGATTGCGCCAAGTTCTTTAACGTCACCTACAGGAGTTGAAGTACCGTGAGTGTTCACGTAGTCAACGCCATCAACGTTTTGCATTGCCATCTTCATACAACGAACCGCGCCTTCACCAGAAGGAGCAACCATGTCGTAGCCATCTGAAGTTGCGCCGTAACCCACGATCTCACCGTAAATTTTTGCGCCACGAGCAACAGCGTGCTCAAGTTCTTCGATAACTAGCATACCGCCGCCACCAGAGATAACGAAACCGTCACGGTCAGCATCGTAAGTACGAGAAGCCAATTCTGGCGTGTCGTTGTACTTAGTAGAAAGTGCGCCCATTGCGTCGAACATCATAGTCAGAGACCAATCCAGTTCTTCACCGCCACCAGCGAATACTACGTCTTGCTTACCAAGTTGGATAAGCTCCATTGCGTGACCGATACAGTGTGCAGATGTTGCACATGCAGAACTCATAGAGTAGTTCACACCGCGGATTTTGAAAGGTGTTGCTAGACAAGCAGAAACCGTAGAAGCCATTGTACGTGGAACCATGTATGGGCCAACGCGCTTCACGCCTTTTTCACGGATGATGTCTACTGCGTTTACTTGGTTTAGAGATGAAGCACCACCTGAACCCGCAACGATACCTGTGCGGTCATTAGATACTTGATCTTCAGTTAAACCAGAGTCAGCAATTGCTTGCTCCATTGAAAGATAAGCGAATGCCGCTGCATCACCCATAAAGCGCATTTTTTTGCGATCGATATGGTCAGCAGGGTTCATTTTTAGGTTACCCCATACTTGAGAGCGCAAGCCATTTTCCTTGAACTGCTCTGAAGCGGTAATACCTGATTTACCCTCTTTCAGTGATGCTAAAACTTCTTCGACGTTGTTACCGATACTTGAAACAATACCCATACCGGTGATTACGACTCGTTTCATGTGACATTCCTATAATTCTAAATTCAGCTAGATGATAACTAAGAAGCCTAACAAAAGTGGTCAGCTTTCCTAGAAATTCGTACAATCCCTACCAACATATCGCTTCAAATCACAAAATGATAGATTTTATGACTTCAATTACTAATGCAGAACTGGAATGGAATGAGTCTGGCACGCCAGTTTCAGACCAATTTGACGACGTTTACTTCTCTAATGTTAACGGTTTAGAAGAAACTCGCTACGTCTTTTTAAAACAAAACCACCTTCCAGAGCGTTGGGTTGAACATCAACAACGCCGTTTTGTGATTGCTGAAACCGGTTTTGGTACAGGTTTAAACTTTCTCGCAGTCTGGCAATGGTTCGATGCTTTTCTTAAAGATAACCCACAAGCTATGACCAAAGAATTACATTTCATCAGTTTTGAAAAATATCCTTTAAATAAAGATGATCTGATCAAAGCGCACCAATCTTGGCCTGAACTAGCCCAGTATGCGACACAACTCCAAGAACACTACCCGATTGCCCTGCCCGAATGTCACCGCATTGTGTTGGGCGATGGTGCTATCACGCTTGATTTGTGGTTTGGTGATATTAAGGATTGTATGCCAAACGTGCCGACCCCTCGCAAAGGTTTAGTCGATGCGTGGTTCTTAGATGGCTTTGCTCCAAGCAAAAACCCTGAAATGTGGAATCAAAACCTATTCAACGGCATGGCCAAACTGGCAAAACAAGATTGCAGCTGTGCAACGTTTACCGCTGCCGGTTTTGTTCGCCGCGGTTTAATCGAAGCTGGCTTTGCGATGAAAAAAGTTAAAGGCTTTGGTACTAAGCGGGAAATGATTGCCGGACGACTTGGTGAGAAGCACGCTCACACCAACATTAAACCTTGGTATGGCCTTTCAGAGCACAGTGAATCACAAGACATTGCGATCATTGGTGGTGGTGTCGCCAGTGCTGCATTAGCCAAAACGCTAAGCCGACGTGGTAAAAACATCACCCTTTATTGTGAACACCAACAAGCTGCGGGCAACGCCTCTGGCAACAATCAAGGTGCCATTTATCCGCTACTCAGCGAAGCGACATCGAACGTGTCTCGCGTGTTTGGTCCAGGGTTACTGTTTGCTCGCCAATTTATGAATCAAGCGGCTCAGTCTGTCCAATTTGATTACAGCTGGTGTGGCGTGAACATTTTGATGTGGGATGAAGGCTCCACTAAAAAGCTCAATCGCATGTTAGAAGGCAATTTCCACACAGATCTGATTCAGCGTTTAACGCCAGAGCAAGCCAACGAAAAGATTGGCTTACCAGTCGATAAAGAGAGTGTCTACTTTCCACTGGGAGGTTGGTTAAGCCCTTTCCAATTGACTCAAGGTTTGATTGGCAGGTTAGAAGAGACCAACCAAGTGAGCGCGCACTATCAACATCAAGTAACGCAACTTGAATGGTTAGAAACAGAACAGCAATGGTTGCTGACACTTGAGACACCTCAAGGTGAGATTCAAACCAAGCACGACCAAGTAGTTGTCGCGAACGGACACAAATTCACTCAGTTTGAACACACTCGCCCCGTACCTCTGACGCCAGTTAAAGGCCAAGTGAGTCATATTCCGACCACGGGAAATCTCAGCCAGCTAAAAACCGTGTTGTGCTTTGATGGCTACCTTACGCCGCAGAATCCAAACAATGGTCATCACTGTATTGGTGCGAACTACGACAAGACCAATATCGACCAAGAGTTTGATATTGAGGTTCAGCAATATAATGGTGAGCGCCTACATGTGTCGCTACCAGACCAAGCATGGACAAAAGATGTCGACACCAGTGACAATTTAGCGCGCCAAGGTATCCGAAGCGTAAGCCGTGACCACCTTCCGTTTGTCGGAAACGTTGGCGATTTTGAATCAATCAAAGAACAGTACCAAGACCTGCACAACTTCAACCCGCAACGTCACTCTGTTGATGATGTTCAAACGGTAGCAAGCTTCCCTAACCTATACTGCTTTATCGGGCTAGGCTCACGTGGCTTGAGCTCTGCGCCATTATTAGCTGAAGTGTTAGCATCACAAATCTGTGGCGATCCCCTACCCTTGCCTGTTGATGTGCTTGAGGCGATTCACCCAAGCAGAATGTGGGTGCGCAGACTGCGTAAAGGCAAAGCATTAACGGCTGGATGGGTTGCAGACAAGCACTCTAAATCAAATTCATAGTTTCTAGTTCAGCTATTCTGAACATCTGAAGTTTCTGAATATCAGAAATATCTAAAACTAAAGGCTAGAAAGCCCGAGCGACATTATGTCACTCGGGCTTTTTGTTGTTCGTGTTGATCTAAACTGATGTTCTAAACGGAGCAGTATTTACAGCTTAGCAACTGCGTCTTTAATCTGTTGGGCGATCTCTTCGTTGCTGATAGCACCAGACTCAAAATCAAAGTTATCGTAGAAGCTAGGCACTGAAAGCGATGCTTTAACGTTACCACCAAAGTACGGAGCCGAACCAGTTGCTGCGCCAAGTACTGTTTGTGCGCCACCAGGGCCTGGTGATGTCGCTAAGTAAACCGCAGGTTTCTCGCCAAATACTGAACGCTCAATGCGTGTCGCCCAGTCAAATAGGTTTTTGTACGCCGCTGGGTAGTGGCCGTTGTGCTCAGCGAAAGAGATAACAAATGCGTCAGCTTCTGCTAGGTCACGTAAGAATGCTTGAGCACCTTCCGCTTGGCCAATCTCTTTTTCAGTGTCTTCACTGAACATAGGAACGTTGTAATCGTTGATGTTTAGAACTTTGACTTCAGCACCTTCAATCAAGTTAGCTGCGTAAGTTGCTAGAGTTTTGTTGATAGAGGTAGAGCTGGTGCTTGCGCCGAATGCGATAACTTTCATGATGTGACCTTTTCTGTGATTCCGTTAAGTGGGATTAGAATAACGTAGTCAGAAAATGGAACCATCACAAGGATTGAACGGACTCATTCAAAAAATTCGAATGAGTCTCAAATTATTGGTTCGCTCAAAAATGAGGAGGGAGAATTGTGAGCGAATAGCGCTAGACGAATAATGCTAAACGACTAAAATTAAGCTTGGTTTTGCAGCTCAACCCAAAGGTCATTAACGATCGTACGATCGGCTGGCGTCAATTCAGAACGTGCGTCTTCTAGGCTCTTCTCAATACGCAATTTAACTTCTGCTACGTCTTCAATGCCGTCTTCTTCACATGAAGCTACTGAAAGAGAAATATGACCACGTAAGTAACCACCAGCAAACAGTTCATCATCTGATGCGTTTTCAATGCGAGCATCAATTAATTCAAGTAGTTTTTCTTCAAATTCGATAATCATAATATTCTCTTATTTCACAATAAATTGGCTAGTACATAAAGGTTCTACATCGTAGAAGCTGCGTAATGCTTCAGAGAGCATTTTCACGCGAGGCGGCAGACCAGCTTCAAAGATACCCATGACTTCGCTGTGTACTTTGTTCATAAAGGCCAAACGATCTGGCTCAAAATCGCCGTGTAGATTGTCACAGCTAACATTAAAAGGAAAGCCTGCGCTGGTCGCAATGATCCATTCATACGCTTGTGGGCGAATTTCCACTTTTTCAAACTCAGCTTGAACCGACTCAGTTCGGCCATCAGGCTCATACCAGTAACCAAAATCTTCCAATAAGCGACGCTCAGGACCAGCCACACACCAGTGCGCTATCTCGTGAAGTGCTGAAGCATAAAAGCCACGAGCAAAAACGATACGGTGATGAGGAATCTCCTCATCGGCTGGCAGGTAAATAGGCTCGTCCGCTCCCAGTTCTAGCTTAGTATTGAAGCTCTCGAAAAAGGTTTGATTGAAAATATCGATGATGTCTGGGTATTGGTGTGTCATAAGATCAAATTTAAGTAAAAAGAACTGGGGCATTTTGCGTTTTTTTAAGCGCTCGGTAAAGCCCTATCACTGGCAATGACATTAGGTTCATCATAATACTTTACGATGACAATCGATTGCCGATCCCAGATTACACCACTTTGAGGTGAATGATTAGTTTAGCTAATCTGAAATGCCTATTCACGGTACAAATATTCATTCGTCAATCAGCGTTTTTACTACTACACTCGCGCTTCATTTTTATATCCCTATGGCCTATAAGACTCCAATTTATAGACCTATATTATAGAGCTACAGCAATGCTACTAAGTGTTTTGTATATCATTGGCATCACGGCAGAAGCCATGACCGGCGCTCTCAGTGCTGGCAAACAAAAAATGGATTGGTTTGGTGTAATGCTGGTTGCAAGTGCAACGGCAATTGGCGGAGGAACAGTAAGAGATATTTTACTCGGCCATTACCCTTTAGGCTGGGTTGAAAACCCCCAGTATCTGGCGATCACTTGTATTGCTGGTGTTATCACGACGGGATTAGCCAAATGGGTAATCAAGCTAAAAGGCTTGTTCATTCGTTTGGATGCGTTGGGGCTTATCGTATTTAGTATCATTGGTACTAAAGTAGCGATGACCATGGGTCTGCACCCAATGATTTGTATGGTGTCTGCATTAGTGACTGGCGTGTTTGGCGGCCTACTGCGCGATCTTATCTGTCGTCAAACGCCACTAGTCTTGCATGAAGAGTTGTATGCATCTGTCGCCCTTGTCGCTTCAGGCTTGTACTTAGGTCTTCTTGAATTAGGCATAAACGATGTGACCGCGACGATCGTGACATTGGTTGTAGGTTATTTACTGCGCATGGCAGCAGTGAGATTCAAATGGCGCTTGCCTTCGTTCCAATTAGACCCAGAAAGTTCGGTACACTAATTCGAAATCTGCGCTCCTAAAACGGATAGGAGCGCAAATGAGAGGAGAGGCATTTTACTTTTTTAAACTATGTAACTCTTTCGCATCACACCACTATTCAACGCAAATGACGTCAAAGTTCGCGATATAAATATCTTCACGCATATAATTTAACGTTTCGACAAAATAGATACTTGCACGTTTACTAATACTAGAGCGAAGAGAGTTAAACACCTTTGGTTGTGAATTAAACTCGGCTTTAAAGTCATATTCTTGGCTGGAATTATTCGCACAAAATTCTAGTTCATGCGTACCCAAGCTACCTTCGATTCCCGAAAGCTCACCCAAAAAACATTCACTTTCAACCGTTGGTTTTAACCCTTTGATGTTAAACTCTAGCGTTGCTGGTTGTTGGCACTGAAACTTTACTTCCTGTTCGCTCTCTACTGTTGTACACCCAATAAGAAAAAAAATGGGTAATACTAAAGCTAATCGTTTCATTGTGTAGCAACCCCATATTGAACAAGCTCTTCTCGGCTCATATAGTGCATACCTTCCGGTTTTGCTGCTTCCAATGTGTACCAATAGAAACTTGTATCAATATTTAACGCTTCGTAATAATCCAAATAACGTTCATGTTCAAAATGATCTTTAGTTAATAGTGAGCCGTTAGTGCCATCACTTGAACTCCATGAATGAACTCCGATCTTAGCACCTGGTTCAACGGTTCTTTGCACGCCAGCCAAAAACAAGTCAGTACCACCAGAAGCGATATGCCCTGATGAACCGATATAGCTATTCATACCCGCTTCTCGAACCATTAATCCCAACTCAGTATTTGCTTCATCATCCGCAGAGCCATTGATATTCTTAAACTCTAGCATGGTCACCTGCGGAGCCTGATTTAGCATTTCTTCAAAAGCATCAGGAGATCCGCTACATACCACACCAGAAAGAATGGCAGTATCACCTTTGACATAAAATGTAAGTGATCTTTCACCTTCTAATGATGAATCACACTTTGAGTAGTAAACACTGTCATAATCTACAGAAGCACAACCATTAAGAAACAGCGTTGCTAAGAGAAGTTTTTTAAGCATAAATAATCACTCCAACCAGTAAGGACATTAAAAGTAGATTCTGTACTTTTAAAAAACTATCATAATAAAATTAGCTCTTACGTAACTGATTGTAATTGATTGTAATTCACCGTTTAAATCTTGGGAGTTTCAGTTGTCACACCAAAGTTTTGACCACGGTGACGTAGTAAGTGATCAAGCAACACGATAGCCAGCATCGCTTCAGCAATAGGCACTGCACGGATACCAACACATGGATCGTGACGACCTTTAGTGATTAGCTGTGTTGCTTCACCGTCTTTAGTGATGGTGTCACCAGGTACAGTAATGCTTGATGTGGGTTTAAGCGCAATGCTTGCCACAATATCTTGACCAGTAGAAATACCGCCTAAGATACCGCCAGCATGGTTGCTGCTGAAGCCTTCTGGAGTTAATGGATCACGGTGTTCACTACCGCGTTGATTAACCACATCGAAGCCATCACCAATCTCAACACCTTTCACCGCATTGATGCTCATTAGAGCGTGAGCAATATCAGCATCTAGACGATCAAAGATTGGCTCACCAAGGCCTACAGGCACTTTAGTCGCAACTACTTGGATCTTCGCACCGATCGAGTTGCCTTCTTTTAGCAAGTCACGAATCAGTTGGTCAAATTCAGGTACTTTGTCGGCATCAGGACAGAAGAAAGCGTTGTTTTCGATCTCGTTCCAATCCACTTTATCAATTGAGATATCACCCATTTGAGAAAGATAAGCTTGGATTTCAACACCAAATTCTTGCTTAAGGTATTTCTTCGCAATCGCACCTGCCGCAACACGCATTGCAGTTTCACGAGCAGAAGAGCGACCGCCACCTCGGTAATCACGCACACCGTACTTTTGATGGTAGGTATAATCAGCGTGACCAGGGCGGAACTTGTCTTTAATTTCGGAATAGTCTTTAGAGCGTTGGTCTGTATTTTCAATCAATAGACCAATAGAAGTACCCGTAGTCTGGCCTTCAAATACACCGGATAAAATCTTTACTTCATCCGCTTCACGGCGAGCCGTTGTATAACGAGAAGTACCTGGGCGACGACGATCCAAATCTCTTTGAAGGTCTGCTTCGGTAATTTCTAATCCTGGTGGGCACCCATCTACGATACATCCTAGTGCGATACCGTGACTTTCTCCGAACGTAGTCACGCGGAAATGTTGTCCGATACTGTTTCCTGCCATTACTTCCTCTAAATCAGCCATTGAGCAGAAGGTTTGATTCCTAAACCTACGGGCTAACAGCTTTACTTGTCTATTCTTCGTGAATTCATATTGGCTTTATTACCAAATGATGTAAACCCCAAAAAACCAACAATTTTAACTTTCTATTACATCAGCCGAATGAAATGAATAACGAGGGAAAATGAGTGGCGATTGGAGATGATTGTTTTTATTATGGTGAGAAAGCAAAAAACCCGACAACTCATAGAGTTATCGGGTTTCTTTAAATAGTGGTACGCCCTGAAGGATTCGAACCTTCGACCACCTCCTTAGAAGGGAGGTGCTCTATCCAGCTGAGCTAAGGGCGCGCTACAGGGAAGGATTATACGAATTCGAATCAGTAAAGCAACGGCTTTATGTAACATTCTGATCCAAGTGAGTAAAAAAAGTGCAATAGGATTATAAGTGTTGGAAAATAGAACAAAGCAAACGTTTGCTTGATGGTAATCAAAAAGATTTTCTGGAATAATGCGCCAAAAACATCAGCCACTAACTTGAATATCAATACTAAGGAAATTCATGACTGCTCAAAATATTGATGGAAAGCTAATTTCTCAAACGGTTCGCTCTGAAGTTGCGGCTCGTGTAAAAGCTCGCACTCAAGCTGGATTACGCGCTCCGGGCCTAGCGGTTGTTTTAGTGGGTGAAGACCCTGCTTCTCAGGTTTACGTAGGAAGTAAACGTAAAGCATGTGAAGAAGTTGGCTTCGTATCTAAATCTTACGACTTGCCAGCCACTGCGACAGAAGACGAATTATTAACACTGGTAGACCAACTGAACGAAGACCCGGAGATTGACGGTATTCTTGTTCAACTTCCCCTACCAGCTGGTATTGATAGCACTCAAGTTCTTGAGCGCATCACGCCGGAAAAAGACGTTGATGGCTTCCACCCATACAACGTAGGTCGTTTGGCTCAGCGTATGCCTAAGCTTCGCTCTTGTACGCCTAAAGGCATCATTACGCTGCTTGACCGTTATAACATCGACTTACGTGGCAAACACGCGGTTGTGGTTGGCGCATCAAACATCGTAGGCCGCCCAATGACGTTAGAGCTTCTTCTAGCCGGTTGTACGACGACAACATGTCACCGCTTCACCAAAGACCTTGAGGGTCATGTACGTCAAGCAGATGTTGTTGTTGTAGCAGTTGGTAAGCCTAACTTCATTCCTGGTGCTTGGATTAAGAAAGGGGCTGTTGTGGTCGATGTAGGCATCAACCGTTTGGAATCTGGCAAACTCGTTGGCGACGTTGAATACGATGTCGCGAAAGAGAGCGCAAGCTTCATCACACCAGTTCCGGGTGGTGTTGGTCCAATGACTGTAGCAAGCCTAATCGAGAACACCATGATCGCTTGTGAGCAATTCCACTCTAAATAATCTGCGAACGACAGCATAAACAGAATTAAAAAGCCGCAGCGTTAAAACGTTGCGGCTTTTTTGATACTGAGCTATTCGTTTTTGATACAAAGTGACTCGCTTTAAATACAGAGCACTCACTACTTATCTGGAGCATCAGTTCTTTCCGTTGGATCCGAAGGCGGCAATAAACTAATGATCGCACACTCCGTTGATATGAGTTTTTCCAAATCAGAACCTTGTGTCACTAAACGGAAATCACCGCCAGTAATCACACCAAGTGGAATTGCTTTAGGATACAACGCGTTAAACTCATTAAGGTCAAACGCTTCGGTCAAACCTGTACTCTTAATTTGGCAGCCTTGAGCCATCAAGGAGTTTAGCTTGGAATAGGTAATTCCTTCCGAAAACAGACTTCTG
This sequence comes from Vibrio sp. 1F169, assembly GCF_041439605.1. NCBI lineage: Bacteria > Pseudomonadati > Pseudomonadota > Gammaproteobacteria > Vibrionales > Vibrionaceae > Vibrio > Vibrio sp. 1F169. The sequence continues at coordinate 16,054 of NZ_JBGOOI010000027.1, forward strand.
TTGCCATCTCGACTCACTGAATGCCTTTCGTGTTTAGTTTCTGTCGATTCAAGCTCAAACACCTTGTTTTCACCAAACTCATCTTGATAATGCATACTGACTAATGGGTTGGTTTGACGATAAGGCGAGACGATCATGGCGCGCCCTATCCCATCCAGTTCCAGATTATTTTCCGCGTGATTTGAGGCTGGGTTACCAAAATAAACATTCAAGTTCTCCATACGCGCTAAGCGAATGCTCTCCCAGTTTGTATCAGCAAGCACACTGTTGATGTTGTGTGTCGCCAGCACTTTGGCAAACTGGCGTGAAAAATGAGTCGCACCAAAGAAGATAACCCCTTGCGCCTTCTCTTGAGTCACACCCAACCTTCTCGCCCACCAACTCGCGGTTAGGCTCTGAATCACAACCGTACCAATAATGACCAAGAACACCATGGGCACCAGTAGATCCGCCCCTTCGATTAATTGCTTCTCTTGAAGTTTGATAGCAAACAGAGAAGAAACTGCGGCAGCAACGATCCCGCGAGGCGCCATCCAGCTCAAAAACCATTTATCTGCTGAAGTAAGATCCGTGCCGATCCCGCTGATCCACACGCTCAAAGGACGAGCCACCAGCATGACGACCGCTAATAAGCCAATACCGCCCCAACCTATCGAAAGGAAAGTCCCAGAATCAAGTCGACTCGCCAGTAAGATAAACAAGGCAGAAATGAGTAACACGGTTAAGGTCTCTTTGAACTCAATAATATCTTCAAGATCCAAGCCTTTCACGTTGGCGAGCCAGATACCCATGATGGTCACGGTTAATAGGCCAGACTCTTCACTCAGATCATTAGAAAAAGAGAACGCCGCCAACATCAACGTTAGGACTGCCACGTTACGCAAATAATGCGGAACCCAATGCCCTTTCAGCATCTTGGCAATCAAATAGCCACCGATGATCCCTAAGCCTAAACCGATGGCTAGAGTCAGCCCCAAAGCCGACAGTACATGGCTTGTAGGATCGGCTGAAGAGACAATGTATTCGTAAACGAGAACGGCAAACAGAGCGCCAATCGGATCAATCACTATCCCTTCCCAGCGCAAGATGCTGCCTAACGAAGATTTGGGCTGAATGCTGCGCAGCATGGGAACAATAACGGTTGGACCCGTCACCACCACTAAGGCAGCAAACAGCGCGGCTAATGGCCAACTGAAGTCCACAAAGTAATAAGCACCAACAACAATACACGCCCAAGTAATCAGCATGCCGAAACTCACGAGGTGTGTCACCATGCGACCATGGCCTCTGATTTCTTTGAAATTCAGGGTCAATGCACCTTCAAACAGAATAATAGCGACACCTAATGAAATCAGCGGAAATAGCACGTCACCAAAAATGGCATCGGGATTAAGGATGTTAAGACCGGGACCTAAAAGTAGGCCGACAATAAGAAGAGGAAGAATAGCAGGAAGACGTAAGCGCCAGCCTAACAATTGACACGTTAAGGACAGCAGTCCAATTAACGCCAAGGATGAAGTAATCGACAAATCCATTTGTGCCCCTAAAAAATTTGCACCACACCTTGTGATACAAACCTATTTGCTGAAACAAGAAAGCCTATGTCATTAAACTATAGGCTCTCTTTTTCATGCTAACCGAATATTAGTGTGATTAATCAGTCACTTTACTATAGGGGAAATAAAGTGACTGACTCATCCACTCTGTACTTATCATCTAGCTACAGAGAAAGCACCACGCCAGCGATCGCAGCGCTCATTAAGTTGGCAAGCACACCCGCACAAATCGCTTTGAAGCCATATTGTGAGATGAAAGAGCGACGCTCTGGAACTAAGCTACCCAAACCGCCAATCAGAATCGCCATGGTAGAGATGTTAGCAAAACCACATAGTGCAAAAGTAACGATCGCTTTTGAGTGCTCACTCAGTGCATCTTTTACGTCCATTAACTGGATGAAAGCCACAAACTCATTCACAACGATTTTGTTACCGATCAGCGAGCCTGCAACCACAGCTTCAGACCACGGTACACCGATCAGCCATGCAACGGGTGCGAACACATAACCTAGGATAAGTTCGAAGCTTAGGTTTACGCCAAACCAGCCACCAACAATACCTAACAAGCCATTCAGCATCGCAATCACACTGATAAAGGCTAGAAGTGTCGCACCCACCGCAACGGCAATACGAAGTCCAGACATAGCCCCATCTGCCATTGCCTCAACTACGTTTGTTGCTCGTGGAATCTCTACACCAGACTCAATATTTTCTTGAACATCCTCTGGGCTGCCTGGTACTAAGATTTTAGCCATCAATAGACCGGCTGGTGCCGACATAAATGCCGCAGCGATCAGATAGTTTAGGTCAACACCCAGCGATGCATAACCCACTAGCGTGCCGCCAGCAACAGAAGCCAAACCACATACCATCACAGCAAACAGTTGTGAGTCCGTCATATGTTTTAGGTAAGGCTTAACCACCAATGGCGCTTCGATCATGCCAACAAAAATGTTTGCCGTTGCAGATAGTGACTCCGCACGACCTGTGCCTAGAAACTTCTGCAAAGCACCGCCGATTATGTTGATCACCTTTGGCATAAAGCCGATGTGATACAAACCTGAAATCAATGCAGAGAAAAAGATAATGATGCCGAGAACGTTAATAGCGAAAACAAATCCGTTATTCGTTAGGCCACCGAATAGGAAGTTAATCCCCTCTTGACCGTAGTTGATCAAGCTAGACACCGCACCAGTAGCTGCATTCAGCGCTTCTTTACCCATTGGCACATAAAGAACCAATAGCGCGAATGAGATTTGCAGTAAGAAAGCCAAAGAGACAGTTCTTAGCGGGATATTTTTTCTGTCCGTAGATAGTAACCAAGCGGCTACTAAAATAGTGATAATTCCAAGTAGGGAAGCCATATGCGTCAACCTAAAAGTTGTAGGTAGGAAAGGCGACGCATTGTATAGAGGAAATCGTTTGCGGCAAGGTGCGGTTGTTAATGTGATGTTGGGATTATCAGCAACTTGCCCAAGGTTAGATTAAAGCATTGAATTTTAATGGATTAACTTGTTCAAAAAGCATACTTTTTCCATATGGAAATTATATTTATGAATTAGGAAACAATTAACGATGCAGCTCAACGCAAGTTTTGAGGTTTTTGTCCCAATACGTCGGCGAACCAACATGCTGTTTGATGAACTCAATCACTGCTGAAAGCTTCTTTGGCATGTTCTTTCGACTCGGATAGACGGCATAGAATGGCATCAACTGACTGGCTCTCCATTCTGGTAATACTTGGATTAACTTGCCTGTTCTAAACTCCTCTTTGACTAAATAAGTCGCCAAATAAGCAACACCCCATCCAGATACAGCTGCGTCTCGTACCGCCTCAGCCAAATCCACCGAGTAATCGCCCGCCACTTTGACACTGAGGTTTTCTTGCCCGTTATCAAACGCCCATGACGTGTAGTCTCGTTCACGGCTGCGATAGATAAGACAGTTATGGTCAATCAGATCAGATGGCACATGAGGAGTACCAGCTTTAATCAGATAATCCGGTGATGCGGCTACCACAAATTGGCTGTCGGCTAAACGCTGCGCAATATAACCTTCTGGCAGGTCTTCATTATTGGTGATCCAAAGATCCAAGCGCTCCTCAATCATATCCACTTTGTAATCGAACAAATGCACTTCAATTCTCAGCTGCGGATAGAGCTGTCTGAGCTGATCAATCGCTGGAATGATATGCAGTGTGCCAAATGACTGAGACAAGCCTATGCGGAATATTCCAGAAATGTCGTCACGCTGGCTATCCATATCCATTTGAGCCGCTTTCACCGTATTGAACAGCTGCTCACAATGCTGATAGAACACTTCCCCTGCTTCAGTTAGTGTCAGGCTGCGTGTGGTTCTTTGAACCAGCTTGATACCTATCGAATCCTCGAGCAAAGCAACTTGCTTACTGATGTGAGACACCGACACATTCAAACTTTTTGCTGCACTGGTAAAGCCTTCATGCTTGATTAACGCATGGAATATCACCATCTGTGCGGCTCTATCTGTTAGCACAAGGCCACCTTTAAAAATCTCTGAAATATAAAAGAAAAAGGACTCCGAAGAGTCCTTTAGTTCGTTCTGCTTATGGTAGGCCAAATGCTATTCAAAGCGACCTAAATCTGTTAATCAAATTCGGTCGATTAATCAAACTTAATTCTGTCTGCTAAGTGGCTAACTGCCAAAGCAAAGTAGTAAGAACGATTCCACTTCATTAACACATTGTAGTTGTTGTAAATGAGGTAAGAACGGCCAGTTTCATCGTCTGGCATAATTAGCCAAGCTTTAATATCTTCATCAAGCGTTGGTAGTGGGCGATCGTCAAAGCGCTTAATACCGAGTTCAGACCACTCTTTTAAGTATTTCGCTTTGTCTTCGCCTCGGCCTTGCATTTCAATAGACACAGTCGACGGTACGTGAACCTGACGGCCCCAAGTATATTTGTCATCCCAACCCGATTGGCTGAGATAATTCGCCGCTGAAGCAAATACATCTTCTTCAGTACCCCAAATATCTTTCTTGCCATCGCCGTTACCGTCAGCGGCATAAGCTAAGAATGAGCTTGGCATAAACTGAGGTTGTCCCATCGCACCAGCCCAAGAGCCTTTCATCTCTTGTGGTGCAATATGGCCTTGATCAAGAATCTTCAACGCCGCCATCGCTTCGCTACGGAAGAAGGCTTCTCTACGTCCTTCATAGGCCATAGTCGTGAGAGCATCAATAACACTGTAATTCCCCGTGAACTTACCAAAATTACTCTCTACACCCCACAGAGCGACAATGAATCTTGGTTGAACACCATATTCATCACCAATACGCTTTAACGCCGTGTAGTGTTTCTTATAGAGTGATCTCGCCTGCTTCACTTTCCAGTCAGGAACCGCACGTGGAATGTATTCATCCAGAGTCAGTTTCTTTTCAGGTTGGTTTTTGTCGGCTTTTACCGCTCTTGGCTTAAACGTCACACCATCAAAAGCTTCATCAATGATCGTTTCAGAGATGCCTTCTGCACGGCCTTGCTGCTTTAGTTTCTCTACATATTGCTCAAAGCTCAGCTCTTCAGCCTGAACTGAACCAATCGTCAGGCTATTACCCAATAGTAATGCCGACACAGCCAATATGGTTTTCGAAAATTTACTCAACGATCACTCCTCCTTGAATTGAGGTGGCTATCACTCTTCGTCTTGACCTTTTTTTTGATCTTTACGCTCTTTATGAAGCTCAAGTTCGTTAACTGGTGGTGGCGGAACCTGCAAAAAGAAACCATCGGTGTTCAGTGATTCTCTCACTTTATCGATGTTCACTTGAGCCAGTTTACGACCGTCCATTTTAATTACCATTACAAAACTAGGTTTACCAAACATTTGCATCAATGCGTCAGGAACTTGTGAAAAATCATCCTTCTTAGGGATATAAAGGTATGTTCCTTCTTTCTTTGAACTTTTATATATAGAACACAGCATGACAAACCTTTTTTAAATGTTTATGACTACAAAACTCTCACTTGCGAGATCAATAGTTTATGTTAGGGAAATATTGGGAACAAAACGTTCATTTGACAACAAGATTACTTGCTGTGCTTGGTTTGGGAATATAACATGATAAACCTAGTTTCAGGCAATGCCCTTTATTTTATTGATAAAGAAATTGTACCAATCCGCTATTGAGGTCCTGTAGTTTTTCGATGTCTAGTAACCCAGATCTAAAAGGTAGCAGTTTCACGCTATCTGTTTTGCACTTATCCGATGATCAAGTCGAAAATGCAGTGTCTTTTCTTCAAGAGAAGGTAGACCAGGCACCCACTTTTTTCGCAGCTGCGCCGGTTGTTATCAACATTAGCAAAGTCGCGGGCGATATAGATTTCGTGCAACTGAAAAATGGTATATCTCAAGCGGGCATGATCCCGGTTGGTGTGGCTGGCTGTTCAGATAAACGCATGCAAAACCTAGCCAGAGATGCAGGTTTTGCCGTGATGACAGCAAGTAAATCTCCTTCTCAAGCTCCGGCGAAGATGGCCCCGATAAAGGTGGTGAGAACCCCGATACGTTCTGGTCAGCAAGTGTATGCCAAAGACGGTGATTTGCTGATTCTTAGCCACGTAAGCGCGGGCGCAGAAGTCATTGCCGATGGCAGCATCCATATTCATGGCACGCTACGCGGTCGTGCAATTGCAGGTGCAAGTGGTCAAACTGAAGCAAAAATAATTTGTAATGATTTACAAGCCGAGCTGGTTTCCATTGCAGGAAATTACTGGCTCAGCGATCAAATTGAAAGCGAGTACTGGCAGAAGAAAACCATGTTCAGTATGGCAAACGATGTATTACACGTTGATGTCCTCGCAATATAAGAGAAATAAAAAGGAAAACAAAATGGCACGCATTATCGTTGTAACGTCAGGTAAAGGCGGGGTAGGCAAAACGACCTCCAGTGCAGCTATTGCCTCAGGCTTAGCTTTAAAAGGGAAGAAAACCGCAGTTATCGACTTTGATATCGGTCTGCGTAACCTAGATTTAATCATGGGTTGTGAGCGTCGTGTTGTGTACGACTTCGTTAACGTTATCAATGGCGAAGCGACACTGAACCAAGCGATGATCAAAGACAAGCGCACAGAGAATCTATTCATTCTTCCGGCTTCTCAAACTCGTGATAAAGATGCATTAACAAAAGATGGTGTTCGTCGTGTATTTGATGAACTAGATGAAATGGGCTTTGATTTCATCATCTGTGATTCTCCTGCAGGTATCGAGCAAGGCGCTCTGATGGCGCTTTACTTTGCTGATGAAGCGATTGTTACGACTAACCCAGAAGTTTCTTCTGTACGCGATTCAGACCGTATTCTCGGTATTCTTGATTCTAAGTCTCGTCGTTCAGAAGATGGCTTAGAACCAGTGAAAACGCACCTTTTACTGACTCGCTACAACCCAGCACGTGTAACTCAAGGTGAGATGCTAAGTGTTGAAGACGTTGAAGAGATTCTTCACATCTCTCTACTGGGTGTCATCCCAGAGAGCCAAGCAGTACTGAACGCGTCGAACAAAGGTGTTCCAGTTATTTTTGACGAAGCAACCGATGCAGGTATGGCTTACAATGATACTGTAGAGCGACTACTGGGTAGCCAAGTGGACTTCCGTTTCTTAACGGAACAGAAGAAAGGCATCTTCAAAAGACTGTTCGGGGGCTAATTCGCAATGTCATTACTAGAGTTTTTTAGACCACAAAAAAAGACAACCGCAAACCTAGCTAAAGAGCGTTTGCAGATCATTGTTGCCGAGCGACGCAGCCATGACGACCCAGCACCGTCTTATCTGCCGCAACTAAAAGAAGACATCTTGAAGTGTATTGCGAAGTACGTTGACGTCGATCCATCAATGGTTGATCTGACTTTCGAACACAAAGATGACGACATCTCAGTATTAGAACTGAACGTCAAACTTCCAGAAGAAGACCGATAAGCAGAGCTCGAGCTGTGCTTATCACGATTCAATAAAAAAGAGAGCCTAGGCTCTCTTTTTTGGTATTTTAACTTGTGTCTAAACGCTATAAAAGATTAAGAATTCTGCATACGCTTTTTCAGTCGAGCTAAGTCAATTTCACTAGAGCGAACGGTCAACTTAATGCACTCGTAATCGTACTCTTCTTTAACCACACTCATGTTTGAGCGAATCTCACCGATGATGCCTTGGCCAGAATAAGGGATAGTGATCTCTTCTTCGATCATGCCTTCTTCAGCAACACCAACGATGTACTTGTGCAGTTTAGTGATATCTAGCGGATCACGAGTCGACGTTAGCATCGCATCTGGGAATTCTTCGATCAGCTCTAATTGCTGTTCTTCAGTCAATCTATCGCACTTATTCAGCACTAATAGTTTTTCGCTGCCTTCTACACCCACTTGAGCTAATACGTCGTGTACCACATCAAGTTGTGCGCGGAATGAAACGTCAGAAGCATCAACGACATAAAGCAGCAATGAAGCATCGTGCGCTTCTGCTAGCGTTGAGTGGAATGATGCAACCAGATCGTGTGGCAATTTCTTGATGAAACCTACCGTATCTGAAACAAGAATACGCGGTTGAGTGATTGGCTGAAGCGCACGAACCGTAGTGTCTAGCGTTGCGAACAGTTTATCTTCACCCACCACTTCGGTTGCGGTCATTGCACGCATCATCGAAGATTTACCGGCATTGGTGTAGCCAACTAAAGCAACAGTGAAAAGCTCCGCACGCCTTGTGCGTCGGGTCTTCATTTCGTCTTGTACGCTTACTAGCTCACGCTTAAGTGCAGCAATTTGGTCACGTACGTTACGACGGTCTAGCTCAAGTGAAGTTTCACCGGCGCCCTGACCCATTTGACGCTCTTTATCACCCTCAGCCGTTTCACGAAGTCGTGGCACTAAGTAGTTTAGACGAGCGATATCAACTTGCAGACGAGCTGTACGAGTACGAGCGTGACGGCTAAAGATTTCGATGATGATGCCAGTACGGTCAAATACTTCCACACCCAAACTCGCCTCAACAGTACGCATTTGAGATGGACTTAAATCACAGTCGAATACCACAACATCAGCGGCACCGTATTGGAAGTTGCCCGTTGGAAGATCATCAAAATCTAGCTCATCGATTTCAGAATCAAACAAACCCGACTCATCAAGAAAGTCTTCATCTTCAGCTTCTTCAATAGAGCCTTGGTAACCAGTTAGATGTGCTATTTCGGCAAGCTTACCTGCACCCAACACATTCTGTCTTTGAGATGAACTGTGGTGTTGCGATTGCGTACCGACGACTTTAAACCCTAGGGTTGTCACTAAGCGAGCAAGTTCGGCAAGAGACTCTTTTGCTTCGTCACCTTTAAAATCCGGTGTCGTAATAGAAATAAGTAAAGCGTTATTCGCCGCTGGTTTTGCTGTTAGTTTCATGTAGTCTTCTGTTTATGCACCAAGGTGCAACCTAGTTTTTGGTCTAAAGTAGTGTGATCCTACGCGTTTCTACGTCAGCTTTATAGAGCTAAGGGATACTAAATCAAGATATTATTGCAGTAGAAGCATATATATCGTTTATCCCTCTGTTTTTATAAGGGATAAAAAGCAAGTATAGACAACGAAAAAGACAGCATCACATTACTTATTACTAGTTGGTGATACTGCCTTTGATTTAGACATGGACTTTGATTGTTAAACTAACTCATCAACTAGAAGTTAGAAGTCGATTCTCGCTTCGGTTTGAGCATCGAAGAATACCGCCTTTGATAAATCAAAATGAAGCGGTGCCATTTGCCCAACCGACACTTCAAATTCCGGCGATAAACGACACGCGACTTCTTGATCGTTCACTTTGACCATTGCGATGGTATCTGGCCCTGTTGGCTCCAACACTTCCAATTGCAGATCTAGCTTTGTGGTTGCCGACACATCATCACCTTCTTGCTCAGTAATGTGCTCAGGACGCAACCCAATGACCAACTCCTTGCCATCTTGGTCACGCATACTCTGAGGCAATCGAATGTGGTGTTCTTGCTCCGCCGTGCCAGTTACTTTGATGATCGGATTCTGGTCCTCATCCAAGTCCACCATGGTTTTAATGAAGTTCATTGATGGTGAGCCCATAAAGCCCGCTACGAACATATTGTTTGGCTTGGTATAAATCTCTTGCGGTGTGCCTAACTGCTGCAGTTCACCGTCTTTCATTACTGCGATGCGATCCGCCAGAGTCATCGCTTCGATTTGATCATGGGTTACATAAACAATCGTGGTATTCAGCTTCTGGTGCAGACGTTTAATCTGATGGCGCATCTCAACACGCAGCTTGGCATCCAAGTTAGAAAGCGGCTCATCAAACAGATACAGCTTAGGACGACGAGCTAGAGCGCGTCCCATCGCGACACGTTGACGCTGACCACCAGAAAGTTGCGACGGTTTACGATCAAGCAGTTGTTCGATTTGCAGCATTTCCGCCACTCGATTTACCTCAGCATCAATCTCTTGCTGCGGCATCTTGCGGATCTTCAAACCGAAAGCGATATTGCCGCGTACCGTCATGTTTGGATAAAGCGCGTACGACTGGAATACCATCGCGATATCGCGATCTTTAGGTTCAACCTGCGCCACGTCTATGCCATCAATTACAATCTCACCCGAGCTAATATTCTCTAGCCCAGCGATGGTGTTCATCAAGGTGGATTTCCCACACCCCGAAGGGCCGACAAGTATCAAAAATTCCCCCGAATCGATACTGATGTCGATGCCCTTTAACGTTTCGTTGTCCGCGTTGCGATAGGTTTTACGGATCTGTTTTAAATCTAATGTTGCCATGAGTAATTATCCTTTTACTGATCCTGCCGTTAGGCCACGAACAAAATATTTTCCTGCAAAGACATACACCAACAGCGTTGGCAGTGCGGCGATGATCGCGGCAGCCATATCGACGTTATATTCTTTAACGCCAGTGCTGGTGTTGACTAGGTTATTTAATGCCACGGTAATCGGCTGTGTCTCTGAGCCTGAGTACACTACCCCGAATAAGAAATCATTCCAGATTGCGGTGAACTGCCAGATCACTGTCACCATGATGATAGGTGTAGAGATCGGTAATAAGATCTTAAAGAAAATGGTAAAGAAGCCTGCGCCATCCAGTTTTGCCGCTTTGATCAATTCATCAGGAATCGAGATGTAGAAGTTACGGAAAAACAGAGTAGTAAACGCCATGCCGTAGATAACGTGCACAATCACCAAGCCGATAGTTGTGTTCGCCAAACCCATTTTTCCTAACATGGTTGCCATTGGAAGCAACACCACTTGGAATGGAATAAAGCAGCCAAACAACAACAAGCTAAAGAACAGGTTTGAACCTCTAAATTGCCATTTCGTCACGACATAACCATTGAATGCACCGAGTAATGTTGAAATCGCAACCGCAGGAATCACCATTTGGAAAGAGTTCCAGAAGTAACCTTTGATGCCTTCACATTTCACGCCCGTACAAGCGGTGTCCCACGCTTTATACCAAGCGTCAAACACCCACTCTTTCGGTAAGCTCATCAAGTTACCTGCCTTTATGTCTGGCAAGGTTTTGAATGACGTCAGCGCCATGACGAACAATGGCATCAAATACACCAAGCAGAAGAAAAGCAGTGCTGAATAAATAAAGATTCGAGCAAAATTGATGTTATTCATCATGACTTTTTCTCCCTAAGTTCAGAGTAAAGATAAGGCACGAGAATCGCTAAGATACCAGCAAGCATCATCATGGCACTGGCAGCACCAAGGCCAATTTGTCCGCGAGTAAAAGAGTGTGCGTACATGAATAGCGCAGGAAGATCCGATGAATAACCGGGGCCACCCGCTGTCATTGCCGTCACAAGGTCGAAGCTCTTAATCGCAATGTGAGAAGTAATGATCACCGCACTGAAGACCACAGGGCGCAAACAAGGCAGAATGATTTTGAGATAAATGGTAGGTAAGCTTGCCCCATCAATTTGCGCCGCTTTGATGATTGAAGAATCGATGCCACGCAGACCTGCTAAGAACATCGCCATCACAAACCCTGAAGACTGCCAAAGTGCCGCGATAACCAAGGTATACACCGACATTTCGGAGTCGACTAGCCAGTCAAATTTGAAGTCAGTAAATCCCCAATCTTGCATCAGTTTTTCAATGCCAAGACCCGGATTAAGAATCCATTTCCACGCCGTACCCGTCACAATGAATGACAACGCCATTGGGTAGAGATAGATGGTACGAATCGCCCCTTCTTGACGGATGTTCTGGTCAAGCAATACCGCTAAACCAACACCAAGCAAGATGGCAATCGCCATAAATAGAAAACCAAACACACCGAGGTTGGTGATTGAGGTAATCCAGCGATCGTTATCCATCAGCTTTTCATATTGGGTTAAACCAACGAAATTAAAGCTCGGCAGAAATCGAGAGTTGGTGAACGACAACGCTGCCGTCCAAAATATGTAGCCGTAGATACACACCACGGTCACTAACGCAGTCGGCGCCAGTACAATTTTAGGTAACCAATGTTGCAACCTGTCAGCAAAACTCGGTTTCGGTGCAGGCTGGCTCCTTGTGGGTTTTGGAGTCGACTCAGTCAAAACATGCTCCATAACTTATCCTTGTTGCACAATCGAGCCAATGGCTTACCTTTCGGCACCACATCAGCATCACGCATATCAGAATTGGGAGTGAAGAGCAGATAGGCTCCCTACGAGCCTACCCACCCTGGGGGTTCGATAAAGCAACACAGCCCGTCACTCACGTGCGTTGTGTGTCACTTATCAAGTTAGATTAGATAGCCGCTTTCACTGCTTTTGCTAACTTAGCTGCCGCTTGTTTAGGATCGGCATCTTTCTCGTTGAAGAAGTTGGTCACTACGTCATAGATAGCGCCTTGAGCATAGCTTGTTGTCGCTAGGCCATGAGCCATACTCGGAACAAGATCGCCCGATTCAGCACTCGCTTTGAAGGTAGCCATTGAATCCAACGCACATTGGTCGAATTTAGACATGTCCATATCTAGACGTACAGGGATAGAACCTTTGTTAAGGTTGAAGACTTCTTGGAAATCTTTGGTAAGAATGGTTTTCGCTAGGTCTTGCTGCGCTTTTTGGTTCTCTTGGTCGCTTAACTCAAAGAACGCAAAGCTATCGATATTGAAAGTAAATTGGCCGGCAGTACCTGGAGCTGGTGCACAGATGTAATCTTTACCCGGCACTTTGCCTGCCGCAGTAAATTCACCTTTCGCCCAGTCACCCATGATCTGCATCGCTGCTTCACCATTGATAACCATTGAGGTTGCTACATTCCAATCACGACCAGGAGAGTTGCTGTCGATGTAATCACGCATCTTTTTGAACTTGGTGAACACTTCCACCATTTTGTCGCCAGATAATACGTCCATATCAAGATCAACGAACGCTTTGTTGTAGTCTTCACTGCCTAGTACATCAAGTGCCACGGCTTCGAATACGGTCGCGTCTTGCCAAGGCTGACCACCGTGAGCTAATGGAATGAAGCCAGCCGCTTTAATCTTGTCTGCAGCAACAAAGAACTCATCTAATGTTGTTGGAACTGTCACACCCGATTTTTCTAAAACAACAGGGTTTGCCCAAAGCCAGTTAACACGGTGAACGTTGACAGGAACTGCCACATATTCACCATCCCACTTCATCACTTTAGTCACTACTTCTGGAAGTAGTTCATCCCATTGTTCTTGTTTAGCAGTCGCATCGAGAGACGTTAGAAAACCTAAACCACCCCACTCCTGAATATCATGACCTTTAATCTGCGCTGCAGAAGGTGGATTGCCCGATACTGCTCGCGTTTTCAAAACAGTCATCGCACTTTCACCGCCGCCACCAGCAACTGCGAAGTCTTTCCAAGTATGGCCTTGTTGTTCAATCATCTCTTTCAGTACGGCAGCGGATTTCGCTTCGCCACCGGCAGTCCACCAGTGGAGCACTTCCACTTCACCAGCTTGAGAAAATGTTGAGGCAGCAAGAAGAGATAGAGTAAGTAGGGTTTTATTGATTTTCATTATTATCTTCCATGTTTAGCGGACTCGACGTCCGGTTCATTAAAGAGTCTACTTATTCTGACTGGTAAGATTGAAACAAAAGGTAAGCCCAATGTAACAAGATTGTTACACTACACTTCTAAGCCTGTTGGGATATAGACTTTGACTTCCAAGCCACCTTGAGAGGAGTTGCGAATAATGAGATCTCCACCGTGTCCGTGCAGGATATTTCGGCAGATCCCGAGGCCAAGTCCGTGTCCTTGATCATCCGTTGCTAGCCTAAAATAGGGTTCAAAAACCATCTCTAACTTGTCTTCAGGAATGCCATTCCCACGGTCTTGAATAGTCACGACAACCCAAAGCTCATCACCACTAACTTCCACGACAGCTGATGAACCATACTTAACCGCGTTGTCAATTAAGTTGGTCAGTACACGCTTAATCGCCAGTGGTTTCGCGACCAGTGGCTCAATGACGACCGGCTCAAACTCAACTTTTGTCTGATACTGGTTATGAGATTCAATAACAGAAAGTACCATTTCGTTGAGGTCAATAATGGCATTATTCTCGTGTAGATCGGTGTCTCTTACCGCTTGCAAAGCACCTTTGACCATCATCTCGAGCTCATCGAGATCTTTATTGAATTTGTCTTTCTTTACTTCACTCTCCAACAACTCTGCACGCAATCTTAGACGTGTTATTGGTGTCTTTAAGTCATGGGAGATCGCAGAAAAAAGGTGCTCTCGGTCGGCAACATAGCGACGAATCCGTTGCTGCATGCGATTAAAGGCTCGGGTTGCGGTGACCAGTTCAGTCGCCCCTTCTTCGTTTAGCGGAGGCTGCTGAATATCCATACTCATCTCATTGGCCGCCCTTGCTAACTTTTTCAGAGGACGCACTTGGCGACGAATCATCAAGTAAGTTAGAACCAGCAGAATAAGCGTTGAAGAAACTAAGAAGATCACCTGCTCTCTGCCAAGAATCGTATCGTCGAGTTTCACATATGGAGCAGGCAACAATGCCGCAATGTATACCCATTCGTGACTGGTCAATTCGATTTGTACAACCAGAATGGGTGGATTCAGCGGTTCTAACGTTAAAGTATGATGTGCCCAAGATCGCGGGAGATCGCTTAAGTAGATGTCGTTTTTAAGCAAGCGAAGGTGTTCAGGTCGAGAAAAATCTACCCGCACTGACGCCACTTTATTGAGTTTGCTACTCAAAACACTTTCTATCGCTTCAATCGAGGCTGTTTTTAAACGGGTATCGGGGATCGGTTCGACAATCAAAGCCTCTTTATTGAAAGAAACGAAGAAGCGCGTACCGCCCATATTCCGTATTTGATCCAGCACGATATGACGATATTTAACGGGTAGAGATTGGAAAAAAGTCACCGTTGAAGCAAACATGTTCGCCATGCTCGACGAGGCAGAACGAATTCCTTCCAGCTCTTTGTGTTTTGATTCGCTATACCATATAGACGTTGCGATGCCTTGAGCAATCACAACGGCTAACAACGTCAGCAACAATGTTCTTGCGACCAAAGAGTTTGGTTTTAATCGACTCAACCAGTTCATAGGAAATACTTCATTGGCAAGGTGTTCATTAACAGCACTTGATTATCAATGTTCATACTGAACCGGCACAGCAAGAATGTAGCCATTACCGCGCATGGTTTTGATGTAGTGAGGATATTTACCACTGTCGCCCAATCGGCTTCTCAGGCGGCTAAGCTGTACGTCAATGCCACGTTCAAAAGGCAGCGCTTCACGGCCTCTGGTAGCGAAAGAGATGGTGTCACGGTCGAGAACTTCGTTAGGACGAGTTAAGAACAACATCAACAAAGAAAAGTCACTGCCCGACAAGTCCATCTCTTCTGAGTTTTCGTTGTGATAGATTCGGTGCGCGAGCGTATCGAGCGTCCAATCACCAAAAATAATCTGCTTTGGCAATGCATCACTTGGCTTGTCGTCCACCACTTGTACACGGCGTAATAGCGCTTTGATTCGAGCCATTAACTGACGAGGACTAAACGGCTTCGCGATGTAATCATCTGCACCAATTTCTAAGCCGATAATCTGATCGGTTTCATCCGATACCGCTGTCAGCATAATGATAGGCACATTGGATTGCTTTCGTACTCGCTGACACAAGGTAAAACCGTCGTCACCGGGGAGCATCACATCGAGCAGAATCAGGTCGGGATAACCTTGGTTTTGCAGGTGGTTTTCTAATTCAACACCGTCTCCCACAGAAGAGACATCGAAACCTGATTTTGTGAGGTACTCTTCCAGCAGCTCGCAGATTTCTTGATCATCATCCACCACGAGAATTCGAGTATTTGTTGGCATCGCCCAAACCTATTAAATTTACAACTTATTCACATAGTGTATAGGCTGGCCGATTATTTGATTATTGACATGTTTGTAAAGTTAGACGAACAAACAGATAAAGATCACATCTTAGTGACCTCTACCTGTACTTAGCGACTCAAAGAATCATAGAGGGTTAAGAGGAACAGCTGATTTCCATGGCTTTGCCCCACTCAGGCGGCAAGGCAGCAAGATGTTCGTAGTCAGGATGTTCCGCATAAGGGTCTGCCAGCACCACCATTAGTGCATCAATATCGCTGCTATCACCGCGCTCAGCTTTATCTATCGCAAGCTGGGCTAGGTAGTTTCTGAGGATGTATTTCGGGTTTACTTGTCGCATCTTTTCACAGCGCTCGGCCACTGAACTCTCTTCCAATTCACAGCGTTGCAAGTAGTTATCCACCCATAGCTTTGCGGCCTCGCGGTCGATAACCAA
Source organism: Vibrio sp. 1F169 (assembly GCF_041439605.1). NCBI lineage: Bacteria > Pseudomonadati > Pseudomonadota > Gammaproteobacteria > Vibrionales > Vibrionaceae > Vibrio > Vibrio sp. 1F169. The sequence goes on from NZ_JBGOOI010000027.1 coordinate 32,431, forward strand.
ATCAATCACGTCTTGCGGCAGCAATGTATCTAGGTTCGACAACGTTCTAAAGAATCTTGGGTAGTCGACTTTGTTTTGTGACATCAGTTCGAACATAGATTCAAACAAGCGACTGTCACCTTCGTGTTTCGAAAGCAATCCTAACTTACGGCGCATCAGCTGACTGAAATAACCGTTCATTTGTGGTTCGTACTGTTCTAACGCGGCCTCTAAATCGGCTTTATCCACCAGCGGCGAAAGAGAATGAGCCAGTGCCGACAAATTCCATAATCCAATTCTAGGCTGCTGATTAAAGGCATAACGACCTTGATAGTCGGAGTGATTACAGATCAAGCGAGGATCATATTCATCTAAGAAGGCGAACGGGCCATAATCGAAGGTTTGCCCTATGATCGACATGTTATCAGTGTTCATCACCCCATGAGCAAAACCATTCGCTTGCCACAGCGCGACCATTTCTGCAGTGCGATCAACAATCTGATTAAACATTGCAGCGTATGGCTTCTCTTCATCGAGGCATTCTGGGAAGTGCCATTCGATGACTTTATCGGCCAATAATTTATGTTCTGCCAACTGATTGGTATAAAACAGATGTTCAAAGTGACCGAAACGGATGTGTGACTCAGCAGCACGAACCAGCAATGCGCCCCACTCTTGCTTCTCTCGATAAACGGGTGTGTCGCTAATCATCATCGCCAATGCGCGAGTCGTGGGAATATTAAGCCCCGCCATCGCTTCGCTACATAGATACTCACGAACCGTTGAGCGAATAACCGCACGACCATCGCCCATACGTGAATAGGGGGTTTTACCCGCACCTTTCAGGTGTAAATCGAACGTTTCGCCATTTTTAGCGACAACTTGCGCTAATAATAGCCCTCTTCCATCACCTAAATCAGGGTTATAAGAGCCAAACTGGTGGCCTGCGTATTTCATTGCTACTGGCGAGAATTGCTCAGGTTCAACATTGCCCGACAACGTCTCAAGCAATTCCTCTGAGGCATCTTCAAATAGCGGAAATCCGAGTTCATCCGCAAGGTTATGGTTCCATGCGAGCCATTGAACATTGTTTAGCGGTGTAGGTTGAATTGGGGTATAGAACAGTCGAGGTAATGCAGTAAATCGATTGTTAAATGAAATAGAATCCCAGACAGACATGAGAGATACACTGTAGATAAATGATAACTTAAGATTATCACAGTTTGATAACAACTTCAGATCAGGTTATGCAGTGAGTCTATTGAGATAAAGAGTTAATCAGACAAAGAGATTCGTCAGAGAAAAAGGTTCCTGAGAGGAAGGTACAGCTAAGAAAAGGTTAAGTGGCTAGCCTGATGAGAAGAGCCACATTTAAGAGAAGAAGAGTTCTGACTTTGAAGACTTTTTAACAAGTGTGTTCATAATAAAACTGAAAATATAGAGCCATAAAGCTGACTACATTAGAGCAAGAATACCCAGAAGAGAAAGGGTAGAGAAAATCCAAGTACGACTGATTACGCCAAAATTACTGTGTTGAATCATTTCTTGATGCTGCATATATCTCTCCTGAGAATGTGATGGTGTAACACCAATATATCGACTTTATGCCGACATCAGCAAGCACATTAATATTAACCTTTTATGACAGCCTGAATAATTTTCTGTAACTATTCAGGCCTTTGATAAATTGGAAATTACGCTCTGCTTGTCGTAGAAAGCAGCGCCCCAGCACCGATAAAGACACCACCAGTCACAAGATTAAAAACCTTGGCTCTACCTTTAGCAAACAACCAATTTGATGATTTCGCACCTAGGTAGGCATAAACCAGTAACCAAGACAATTCCATCACAACGAAGGTCAAAGCGAACACCAAAAATTGAGGAAATAGCGCTATCGATGGGTCAATAAACTGAGGAAAAAGTGCGGTAAAAAACAGGATAGCTTTTGGGTTACTCGCACCAACAATAAAGCCACTGACATAATGCTGTGCAGCGCTTTCTTTAACAGGTTGAGAGCCTGCTTGTTGATTCGATAACTTGTCGTAATCTTGCTGACTCGATCGTAACGACTTCCAACCGAGATAAATAAGGTAAGCAGCCCCCGTCCACTTAATGATATTAAACACCACTTCTGACGAAGCAATGATCACCCCTAAACCGGTAAAAGATAACGTAAGGATTCCGGTAATGGCAGTCACGCTACCCAAGGCGGTAAATATCGATAACTTAAAGCCAGATTGCACACCCTTAGTCATGCACAACAAAGAGCTTGGCCCTGGTGATGCCGTTAAGATCAACACCGCTAGCAAATAATAAATCCATGTATCAAAGGTCATCGCGAATTCTCCTTAACTCACTAAAACGACTAAATATTGAGCACCAATATGTGATAGCTATTTATATTAAGCAACTAAATATTGAGCACATTCACTCTGTGCTGTTTACTTATCCCTTAAATTTCGGCAATAAAAAACGCCATGCATTGCTGCATGGCGTTTAAATTCAAACGTTTCAAATAGAACGTCTTATCAGGTTCTAACCTTAAGTTTCCAGCCTAATCTCTAAGCTAAATTCCTAAGCTAACGACTAACAGTAACCTAGTCTTTGTAGATAGAGAACTCATCCGCGCAAGCAACAAGCTGCTCACGAGTGATCATGAATACGCCATGACCACCGTTCGAGAATTCAATCCAAGTGAATGGAATCTCTGGGTACTGATCCATCATGTGAACCATTGAGTTGCCCACTTCACAGATAAGAATACCGTCGTCAGTTAGGTAGTCAGGTGCGTTAGCTAAGATGCGACGAACCAATTTCAGACCGTCAGTACCCGCTGCTAGGCCAAGTTCTGGCTCGTGAGTAAACTCATCTGGCAGGCTGTTCATATCTTCTTCGTCCACGTAAGGTGGATTCGATACAATCAGGTTGTATTTCTCTTTTGGCAAGTCACGGAAAAGATCTGAACGGATTGGGAACACTTGCTGCTCCATGCCGTGATCTTGAACGTTCTGCTCTGCAACTTGCAGTGCGTCTGTAGAGATATCAATCGCATCTACTTCTGCGTCAGGGAATGCATGAGCACAAGCAATAGCAATACAACCACTACCCGTACACATATCCATGATGCGAGTTGGCTCTTCAATTAACCAAGGTTGGAATTGAGCTTCGATCAGCTCACCAATTGGAGAGCGAGGCACAAGAACGCGCTCATCAACGAAGAACTCAAGGCCACAGAACCAAGCTTTATTGGTTAAGTAAGCCGTTGGTGTACGCTCATTGATACGCTTGATTACGCGCTCAACAATACGCAGACGTTCGCTACTCGTTAGACGAGAGTTCATCACATGCGAAGGAACATCAATCGGCAGATAAAGAGTAGGTAAAATTAGTTGTACCGCCTCATCCCACGCGTTATCAGTGCCGTGACCATAAAATAGGCCCGCTGCGTTAAAGCGACTAACAGTCCAACGAATCACATCTTGAAGCGTGTGTAGTTCTGATACCGCTTCTTCTACAAAAATCTTATCCAAAATTGTCTCCGAAAAGCGCTACAATACTGCTAATTACGTTTCTAATTAGAATTCATAACCTGATGAGCAAAAAAGACACCGACTTCGATGACGATTTCGCCCTGTTCAACGATGCAGTAAAGGGCGTTAAAAAGTTGCAACAGGATACCATAGTCCAGCAGCCAAAAAGAAATGCCAAGCAAAAAGAAATTACCCGAACGGCAAGACAAGCCAGTGATAGCGAGTTTTATTTCTCGGATGAGTTCATTCCGCATCTTAGCGAAGAGGGGCCTACACGTTATGCGCGCGATGATGTCTCTAAATATGAGGTGAAGCGCTTACGTCGTGGTGTCTATGTGCCCGACGTGTATCTTGATATGCACGGTATGACGCAGCAAGAAGCCAAACGTGAACTTGGCGCGATGATTGCGCACTGCGTGAAAGAGAGCGTAGCTTGTGCCTGTGTACAGCACGGCATTGGTAAACACATCCTTAAACAGAAAGTGCCTTTGTGGTTAGCACAGCACCCAGATGTGATGGCTTTTCACCAAGCACCTTTAGAGTTCGGTGGCCATGGGGCGCTACTGGTTTTACTTGCTATCCCAGATAAATAGCCATCGACTTGCTCTTTATTCTAAAAAGTACGTCCAGCACCTTGTCGTTTGGTCGAAATAATCCGTTAGAAACAACAAAGGGCATCTCAATAATCATGAGGTGCCCTTAAATTTATCTTGAGAAAACGGTCTCAGCTATGGATTAATGTTCCAAAGCAACTCGCCTTTTTGTTTTTCAAGGTCGAATTCAATACACGCGAGCCCTGAGGTTGGGAACATAGGTGGCGCCATGCCCGTCGCAAATTCAGCCGTTAAATAGCCCACTAGAGGTAAATGAGAAACAAATAAAATGGTCTCTAGCTTTTCTACTTCAGCCATTGCTATGGTCAAATCAAACACATCGTCAGACATTCCGTAAGGCGTAATATCATCACAGGTTTCTACTTTCTTTCCAGAAAACGCTTGAGAGATTTCTAACCACGTTTCTTGTGCCCTCAAGTATGGGCTCACAAGCACTTTATCGAACTGGCTAAACCCTTGCTCATTTGCAGCTTGTGCTACCGCAAGAGACGCCATTTTACCGCGCTTCGTTAACGCTCGTTCTGCATCCGAGTTAGCAAAATGTTCTGCTTCACCGTGGCGCATTATGAATATTTTCATGTTCAGTCCTGTCTACGTAACATTTCGAAAGTCGATATATCCCATATCAGCGATACGCTACTTAGCGTTTGGCTCTCAAACTAGAGAAACCGCAGTCTATATAAATAATTATATCAAGTCACTTGCTAAAGAGTTCGACTTTCTTAACAATCTTATTAAAAGAAAATAAATCACTGATAAAAATCGATAAAAGTGATTTAGAAGTCGCCAAAAAGCACTTCATATCCCAAAATATGATCGCGAGGTTTGCACCTTAAATCATCGCGTACATAATTTAAAAACCACCTTCTCTGGAGATGCATCTGTGCATTTAAGCCCTAATGATGAACATCAATACCGTTACGTAACATTGGATAACGGGTTGAGAGTACTGTTAGTTCACGATCAGAACGCTCAAAAAGCTGCAGCCGCACTCGCCGTTAATGTCGGGCATTTTGATGACCCTACAGACCGAGAGGGTTTAGCTCACTACTTAGAGCATATGCTATTTTTGGGAACTGAAAAGTATCCAAAGGTCGGAGAGTTCCAAAGTTTTATCAGCCAACATGGCGGTAGCAACAACGCTTGGACAGGAACAGAGCACACCTGCTTCTTTTTTGATGTTGAATTGAATGCCTTTGAAAATGCACTCGATCGCTTCAGCCAATTTTTTACCGCCCCCCTGTTCAACGAAGAAGCCTTAGACAAAGAACGCCAAGCCGTTGATTCAGAGTATAAAATGAAACTCAACGACGACTCGCGACGCTTGTACCAAGTGACCAAAGAATTGGTAAATCACTGTCACCCATTCTCGAAGTTTTCTGTCGGTAATATCGATACGTTGGGTGACCGAAACGGCGAGACGATTCGACAAGAGATCTTGGCTTTCCACCAGCAGCAGTACTCTGCTGACTTAATGACATTGACACTGTCTGGCAATCAATCATTAGACGAGATGCAAAGTTGGGTTGAGGATCGCTTTAGCACGATCACCAATCACAACCTACAAGGCAAGAAGGTTGAAGTACCGATTGTTGGCGAATTAAGCACGGGTGTACAAGTACACGTTAAACCGATCAAAGAAGTGCGCAAACTTATCTTAACCTTCCCAATGCCAAGCATGGATGAACACTACGGTATTAAACCACTGTCGTTCTTTGCACACCTTATCGGTTACGAAGGCGAAGGCAGTTTGATGATGCAACTCAAAGAGAAAGGCTGGATTACTTCCCTCTCCGCAGGTGGCGGCGCAAGTGGCAGTAACTATCGTGATTTTACGGTCAGTTGCTCATTGACTATCGAGGGTTTGACCAAAACAGATAACATCATCCAAGCCGTATTCCAGTACATCAAATTGATTGAACAACAAGGTATTGAAGAGTGGCGTTACCTCGAAAAACGGGCTGTTTTGGAATCAGCCTTCCGCTTTCAAGAACCCTCAAGACCACTTGATGTCGTCAGCCATCTCGTTATCAACATGCAACATTACCAAGAGCAAGATGTGGTGTATGGCGATTACAAAATGTCGCATTTCGACGAAGAGTTACAACGTTCTCTGCTTCCTTATTTAACCGTCGACAACATGCGGGTCACCATTGTTGCTCAAGGGTTCGAATATGACAGAGAAGCGAAATGGTACTTTACGCCCTATTCGCTCACACCATTTAGCGCTGAGCAAATTCAATGCTTCACATGCATCAACCCCGGCTGGCAGTTTGAGCTTCCAAGCAAAAACCCGTTTATTTGCTACGACTTAGGCCCTGCAGAGCTCGAAGGTGACGCTAAGCACCCACAACTGTTAGAAGAGCTGGACGGCTTTAAGTTATGGCACCTCCAAGACCATCAATTTCGAGTGCCAAAAGGTGTGGTGTATATCGCTATAGATAGCCCACACTCAGTTGCCACCCCGAGAAACATCGTTAAAACACGCTTGTGTGTAGAGATGTTCTTAGACTCGCTTGAAAAAGATACGTATCAAGCTGAGATTGCTGGCATGGGCTACAACATGTATACCCATCAAGGTGGTGTCACACTTACTCTATCTGGATTTAGCGAGAAACAGCCACAGCTGCTCAATATGATTCTTGAACGTTTCCAAGCACGCGACTTTAGTTCAACACGATTCGAAACGATTAAGCATCAATTGCTCAGAAACTGGAATAACGCATCGCAAGACCGTCCTATCTCGCAGCTATTCAATGCGATGACGGGAATCTTACAGCCAAATAACCCGCCCTATTCCGTTTTAATTGAAGCGCTGGAAACAATAGAAGTCGACGAGCTTTCTTCTTTTGTTCAAGCTATTTTGGCTGAACTGCATGTCGAAATGTTTGTGTATGGTGACTGGAAAAAAGCCGATGCGAACAAGATGGCTGAAACGCTAAAAGATGCATTGCGTGTTCAAGACCAGGCTTACGAAGAGTCACTGCGCCCTTTAATCATGCTGGGTGATAACGGTAGTTTCCAACGCGAAGTGGTGTGTAATCAAGATGATTCAGCCATCGTGGTTTACTACCAATGTTCAGATATATCACCTACAAATATTGCACTGTATTCATTGGCAAACCACTTGATGTCAGCCACTTTCTTCCACGAGATTCGTACTAAGCAGCAGCTAGGTTATATGGTCGGCACTGGTAATATGCCATTGAACCGACACCCAGGTATTGTGTTGTATGTGCAATCGCCTAATGCAGCCCCAGCAGATCTGTTGGCTTCAATAGACGAGTTCCTCAATGCCTTTTACATGGTATTGCTAGAGCTTAATGACTATCAATGGCACAGCAGTAAACGCGGTCTTTGGAATCAAATTTCAACGCCAGATACCACCTTGCGTGGTCGTGCTCAACGCTTATGGGTTGCGATAGGCAATAAGGATTTGGAATTCAATCAGAGGGATCGTGTGTTAGAAGAGCTCAAAGGTCTAACTCGCTCAGACATGATGCGCTTTGTGGTTAGCCAACTAAAACCTCGTACAGCGAATCGTCTGATTATGCATGCGCACGGCAATGCTCATAATGAAGAAGAGAAGTTGTCGGCAGGTGTTGAGATTGGCTCAATTGATGAGTTTCAGCTGCGCCCTAAAGACTGTGAGCTTGGTTAGTCGTTCTTATTAAAAAGATCAGAAGGTTGATGTGAAAGCATCAACCTTTTTTATTGGGTGCAGCACAAGAGCAGATCTCCTATTACGCTCCTTCGTCGCTTTAGGAGATGACGGTAGTTTTAATTGAGGTGTGTTGACCATCTTCCTAATCAACACAATAACTTACTTTTTAAATCTCAATCGTCATTCCCGAGAAGGAGGAACGACTGAATCGGGAATCTCCTTTCTTTTGCATACTCCCATAAAAATGAAGCCCGCATCAATTGCTTGATACGAGCTTTATAATCAAAGTGCTAGAAAATTACTAATAAAAAGCGTTACTTGTAGAAAGACTCATCCAACCCAGCACGTGTCAGTAGGCCATCGCATGGCGCAAAACGATCACCGTACTTCTTAGCGAAATCATTCATCATCTCTACCAGTGACTTAATACCAATTTGATCCATATAACGGAACGGACCACCTAGGAATGGCGGGAAGCCGATACCGAAAATAGCACCAATATCGCCATCTCGCGGGCTACGGATAATGCCATCATCCAAACAACGAACCGCTTCGTTGAGCATCGGTAACACACAACGCATTGCGATGTCGTTATCGCTTAGCTTAGGTTCAGGTTGCAGCTTAAGCAGTTTGTATACTGACTTATCGACTTCCTTCTTTTTACCTTTGTAAGTGTAGAAACCTTTGCCACTCTTACGGCCTTTACGGTTGTCATTCAAAAGAATGTCGAACACATCAGGACCTTGGAAACGCTCGCCTAATTCATTAACCAGAATCGGGATGATCTTCGCACCAATATCAACACCCACCTCGTCTAACAAAGTAATTGGGCCAACCGGGAAACCGAAGTCCAACAATGTGCTGTCGAGCTTTTCAATCGGCTCATTTGCCAATAACAGATGCGCCGCTTCATTCATGTATGGAGCAAGAATACGGTTCACATAGAAGCCAGCCGTATCTTTAACAACAATCGGCGTTTTACCTTGCTTCTTCGCTAATGCCACCACCGTCGAAATCGTCTCTTCTGACGTTGTTTCATGAGGGATGACTTCTACTAGCGGCATTTTTTCTGCCGGGCTGAAGTAGTGAAGACCAACCACGTTTTCTGGTCGCTGCGCTTTCTCTGCAATTTTGTGGATTGGCAGTGAAGACGTGTTGGTCGCAAAGATAGTCTCTGACTTAGCATTGGCTTCAATGTCTGCAACCATTGATTGCTTAAGGCCGAGATCTTCAAATACCGCTTCAATCACAACATCAGTATGGTTAAAGCTTGTAAAGTCGATACCACCAGAAAGCTGAAGCATCTTACTTTCAAGGCCAGCTCGGCTCAGAATACGACGTTTACGCTGCTTATCGAACAACTTGTAGTTGTAGTTAAGCGCATTGAGCACACCTTCATTAGACACATCTTTAATACGAACCGGTACTTTCGCTTTAGCAACACTGACGTGGCTGATACCAGCGCCCATAAGACCACCGCCCAGTACACCAACACGCTTAACCGCTTTTGGTTCTGCGTCTGCGCCATGTTCTTTTTTCATTTCAGTGGTGGCAAAGAAAATCGAACGAAGGGCTTTGGATTCTGCGGTCATCACCAATTCAGAGAAACGCTTCGCTTCGTACTGAAGACCTTTATCAAAGCCGTTCTCTAAGCCATAACGAATCACATCAAGAATCGCATCAGCGGCAGGGTAATTGCCGCGTGTTTTCTGATTGGTCTTCTTTGAAGCCTGTTCAAAAATAACCTTGCGACCAAGACCCGTACGTGAAATTATTTTTTCTTTGGCCGAAGCTTGGCTTTTAGACGCCAAGCGCTTACCTTTTTTCCCGCCTGAATTCTTTTCAACAAAGCTCTTAGCAACTTCCAGCAAGATAGTTTCTGGCACACAAGCATCCACGACACCTAGCGATTTCGCTTTTTTAGCGCGCAGTTGCTTACCCGTAAGAATAAGGTCAAGAGAAGGCAGTAAACCGATAAGACGAGGAAGACGTTGCGTACCACCAGAGCCGGGTAACAGACCAAGCTGAACTTCTGGCAGACCTAAGCGAGTCTTATCTGAATCAGTACATACGCGGTAATCACACGATAGTGCCAGCTCTAAGCCACCACCTAAACATGGCCCGTGAATCGCGGCAACAACAGGATAAGGCAAATCAGAAAGAGCTTGGAACATCTCCTGCCCCTGACGAGCAAGAGATTGCGCTTCATCTGCTGTCTTGCAAGCATCAAGCATTCGTACGTCAGCGCCAGCGATAAAATTATCTGGCTTCAATGAATGAACGATTAAGCCTTTAACTCGGCTTTGCTTTTCTTTGAGTTGCTCGAAGATTGCTTTCATTTCTTCGGCAAACGCCGCTTGTAGCGTGTTCATTTTTTCGTTTGGTACATCGATCGCAAGCCATGCAATATCTTGGTCATCGATAGTTAAAGAAAACGCGGTCGCCGGTTTTACGGCTTCATCGTTTGAAACCGTCTTATCACTTTTAGATACAGTCACTGGCTTTGAATCCGTTTTTTTGACTGCTTTCTTTTCTTTTTTCACATCAAGAGTCGTAGACATTATTCCACCTCCAAGATCATTGCTGCACCTAAGCCACCAGCCGCACAAGCAGTATTCAATGCTAGGCCACCACCACGACGTTTAAGTTCACGCAGTGTCTGAGTCATCATACGCGCGCCAGTCGCTGCAAACGGGTGTCCGTAAGCAATTGAGCTACCCAACACGTTGAACTTCTCCATATCAATCTCACCGATCGCTTTGTCACGGCCAAGATTCTTCTGAGCAAATTCATCGCTTGCGAACATTTTGACGTTAGCCAGAACTTGAGCTGCAAACGCTTCATGCATCTCGATAAGTGTTAGGTCTGATAATTCTAGTCCTGTGTTCTTCAATACTTGAGAGGTCGCGTACGTCGGCCCCATCAGCATATCCGTTTCAACACCAATCGCTGAGAACGCGTAACCACGAATGTAACCAAGCACTTCTAAGCCTAGCTCTTTCGCTTTTCCTTCGCGCATCAACATCACTGCGGCACCGCCATCGGTAAGAGGCGTGGCATTGGCTGCCGTTACACTGCCGTATTGTCTGTCGAATGCAGGGCGCAATTTAGCGTAACCTTCAACCGTCGAGTCGTGGCGAATGTTGTTGTCTTCTGCTAGGTACTTTTTATAAGGCGCGGGGAATGCCGTCATCACTTCGTCTTTAATCTTGCCTTCTTTCCATGCTTGAGAAGCCAAAGAGTGAGAACGGTGAGCAAGTGCATCTTGAGCTTCGCGAGTAATACCATGTGTCTTAGCCATCTGCTCAGCAGTTTGTCCCATAGACAAACCTGTCGAGTATTCTGCGACTGCTGGTGGTACTGGCATCAAATCTTTGACTGAAAATGTTTTAAGAATCTTCAGTTTTTGACCTATGGTTTTCGTTTTACTCAGTGCTAATAAGTTCGCCGCTAACTTTTTCGAAACACCGATTGGCAATACAGAAGAAGAATCCGCGCCGCCCGCAATACCAACATCAATCGTGCCAGCCATAATGCTCTCGGTCACGTTGACTGCAGCTTGGAAGCTAGTCGCACATGCTCGCGTCACACTGTAGGCATCAGTATTAATGTCCATACCTGTACCCAGCACGATTTCACGTGCAATGTTCGGTGCTTCTGGCATTTGCACTACTTGGCCGAACACGACTTGTTCGATAAGCGCAGGATCGACATCAGTTCTTGCAAGCATTTCGCTCACCACCATTTTGCCTAGGTCAACCGCAGGCACTTGGCTAAATTCTGTGCTCTGACGAGCGAATGGGGTTCGTAGTCCAGCGACAACGGCAACACGTTCTCCAGAACGCGTTTTGACTTCCTGTTTGCCCATGGTTTCTCCTTAAGGTTAAGAGGTCTGACCTGAAGCATTGTAAACAAGTTGTTAATTAAATCAAACAGGCGTTTAAATAAACGTGATACGAGTATCCCACTGCTTAAAAATCTAACTGAACATTCAGGCGAACCTTTTTGAGGGAAAGGTTGTCGTAAGATACTAAACTATTGCAAGCAAAGCTGTTATCGCTATGTAAGGGATGTTTTTCTTAAGGCAAAAAAAAACCACACAAAACTGTGTGGTCGGAATGTATATAAAGCAATTAACTTAACGCCAATTGAAATAATCAGTTTCCTGATTAGGAGAAAGTAAAGTCAGCCTTCAAAAGGAAGTGTCGTCTTGCTCAACATGCTAGCCACGAATGACTAACTAGACGACAAGGTGTACTATAGCGTTTTCGAGGGCTTAAATTTTGAAGTAGATCAATTTTAATGTGATTTTACGGTTTCCTGCCGATCGTTAGCCCTAAAAACGAAACAGAATATAAAAACGAAGCACAACGTATAGAGGACAGCTATACGCAGAGCAATTATGGAGGCTCGTGTGTCAATAATAAAAATGTTTGGAAAGAAAACAGCCAAGCGTCCGGTCAACTCTGATATGGACAAACAAAGAAAGTACGAAGCACTCGTTCGTGCCTATCATCGTGACCTCTTTCGCTACGCCTATTGGCTATGTAAAGACAAAAGCATTGCCGAAGATTTAGTACAAGAGACTTGCCTTCGTGCATGGAAGTCACTCGATAGCTTACAAGATGAAAAAGCCGCTAAATCTTGGCTGATCACCATCTTGCGACGCGAGAACGCTCGACGTTTTGAACGCAAACAGTTTGATCTGGTTGATATCGACGATCATGGTAACGATGCAAGTGTCAGCGATGACCCACATCATCAACACCTGTGGTTGCAAGCTCAGATCATGAAACTTGAAATCGATTACCGTGAACCCCTCTTCTTACAAGTGATTGGTGGTTTTAGTGGTGATGAGATCGCGGATATTCTCGACCTCAACAAAAACACGGTGATGACACGTTTATTCAGAGCTCGAAATCAGTTGAAAGAGATGCTGGATACAGAAGAGGCAGAGAGGGGGCAACATAATGGATGATTTGGAATTTCGTCGTCGTGTATTGTCGGAACCTAAGCAACGTACACAAGATATTATTGATGCAGCAGCGAATAGTGAAGCCAATAGTAATTTCTTAGACGATGTACTATCGCTTGATAAACAGATCCATTCAGCATTGAATGTGGATGTGCCAGACGATCTGGCAGATCGTATCCTATTCAATCAGACCTCAAGCGAAGAGAGCAAAGTAGTAAGGCCTACGTTTGCTCGACGAGCGATGGCAATGGCTGCTTCTGTGGCATTCGTTGCAGGTTTATTGGTTGGTCAAGTCAACTGGGGCAACGCGTTGGTATCTCCAGTTCAAGCAAGCTTGGCGGATACTGCAATGAAACATGTTGTTGATGAAAAGAGCTTCGTTAGTGCACTTGATGAAAATGTATCATCTCAACAAATCAATGCAAAAATGAACCCGTTTGCTTTTCAGTTTGATGAAGCCTTCCCTTACCACGTCTATTACCTGAACCACTGTGGTTTTGGCAAATCCAACGCAATGCACATGGTTTTCCAAGGCGAAAAAGGCAAAGTCACGCTGTTTTTAACTGGCATTCCGACTGACAAGTCTATCGACTTTGATGAAAAAGGCATGTCAGGCTCGGTAACACCGATCGATGGCAGCAGTTTGATCCTTGTAGGGGAAGATGGCGAGGATGTCTCTAAAATCGCCGAAAAGCTGACAAAAATGATCAAACCAATGAGCTAATTTGCTCTCAAAGCCCCGTAACAAAAGGCCCAGCAAGTATACCACTGATATTGCTGGGCTTTATTTATCAATAAATCGCAAAACCATTCACCACACCAATACCTCTAGAGTTAAAACTCTAAAAAACAGCATTTCTCTCCATTTTCGTGCCAGATAGGCGTCATTTCCATAATTTTACCCTCAAAATTTCCAATGGTCGGATTTGTATATCGTATACTTCCGAATAGGATCAGCCAACATTGAGCAATTGCTCAAATTAATCGCCCTGTAGAGGCGGATATATAAAGGAATAAATGAATGACTACCAACAACACGCGTCTGTTTAAAAAGTCTCTTTTAGCAGTAACAATCACACTGGCATCTTCGCAAGCGATGGCAGCAGGTTTCCAACTTAACGCACAATCAGCAACCGGCATCGGCCGTGCTTTTGCTGGTGATGCAGTAATCGCAGATAACGCGTCAGTAATGGCACGTAACCCTGCAGCAATGGCACTATTTGATAAAACTGAGCTATCTCTTGGTTTTGAAAGCATCACTTCAATGATTGAAGTCAACGACGTTAACTACGTTGGTGGTCAAGTGCCAGTAAATAATACTGATGATGTAGGTGATACATCTATCGCGCCTAACATCCACTTAATCGTTCCAGTAAATGATAAATTTGCTTGGGGTATCAATGCCTACTCAAACTTCGGTACTAAAACAGAGTTTGACGACAACTACCCGGCAGCTGAATACGGTGGCTTAACGGATGTTAAGAGCGTCAACTTTGGTCTTGCAGGTTCTTACCGACTAGACGACCAATGGAGCTTCGGTGCAGGTTTAGACCTTATTTATGGTCAAGGTACGATGAAACGTACCGCTGGTGCTGGTTTTGGTAAAGGAAATCCATCTAAGGGAATTCCACCGGCAGGCACCTCTTTATTAAACGTCGACAAAGCTGATGGTTGGGCTGTTGGCTTTAACGTTGGTACTGTTTATGAGCTAGATGAAAACAACCGTTTTGGTCTAGCGTACCGTTATAGCCCTGAAATCACCGCTAAAGATGACAAGGGCCAAGAAATCACGCTACCACTACCAGACATCGCTGAATTCTCTGGTTTCCACAAAATTGAAGATACTAAGTTCGCAGTTCACTACTCTGTACAATGGATCGGCTGGGGTGACTTCGACCAGATCGAATTTAGAAACTTAGATCTAGCAACATCACCAGTTGGTGGGGCAAATGGTAGCTACAATAAAGAATACAAATGGCAAGATGGTTGGCACTACGCAATTGGTGGTACTTACTACCTAAACGATACGTGGACACTACGTACCGGTTACATGTATGACACCAGTGCGCAAGACGAACTGACATCTATCTCTGTTCCGGATTCAGACCGTCAGTGGTTCTCTGCTGGTTTCACTTACCACATTGATACCGCTTCAAACGTAGACTTCGGCTTTACATACTTGTTAGGTGACGATGTGAAGGTTTCAGAAACCTCTTCAGGTACGCCACTAACAGCGACGACACATGCTGATGCAATCCTATTAGGTCTTCAGTACAGCCGCAGCTTCTAATATAAAGTTAGCTATAATCCCAAAGGGTCGCATTGTGCGACCCTTTTTTGTTTTCCTAAACCACTGACCAACCTAAATTTAAGCTTACAACTGTAGCCTGCAGAGCAAATATACAGCTACAGGTGTACGCTCAAACTTCGCAACACAGCCGAAACATTTAGATGATTTCTCTAATAATTAAACACATTTGCTCATTTAATCCCTAAAACACTGTTTTATTCGGATTTCATTTTTAAAGTAATAACTCTAAAAGTAGAATCACGCCACTAAATACTTATGATTCAGTGAACATAATAATGAAAATGAATAAAACTCTTCTATCTGCTGCAGTGGCAGTTGGATTACTTTCGACTTCTACCGTAACTAACGCGGCAGGTTTTCAACTAGCAGAATACTCAGCAACAGGCTTAGGCCGTGCTTACGCTGGTGAAGCAGCAATGGCTGACGGTGCAGACGCGCAATGGCGTAACCCTGCTATGCTGACTTACCTAGAAGGCACACAGGTTTCTGTTGGTGGTATCTACGTTGACCCAAATATTGATATTGAAGGGACTTCTACAACTCGCAGTGGTACAACAGCATCAAACTCTAGTGACTTCGCGCACAGTGCTTTTATTCCAAACTTTTATGCTTCTCATAAGTACAACGAAAAATTTGCGTTGGGTTTTGCTGCAGGCACAAACTACGGTATGGCAACGGACCTAGGTAAAGACTTCGGCGGTGCAAACCATGGTAACGAAGCAAGTGTGACTACTATGGAGCTGAACCTGAATGCTGCATACCAAGTGCTAGAGAGTGTTTCTATTGGTGGTGGTGTACGTTACATCATGGCTGAAGGTAGCTTTGGTGCGACTGCTGCTTCTACTTTACCTGTGGGAACAACTCTGAAATACATGGAAGGTGATGATACAGCATGGGGTTGGCAAGTTGGTACCGCTTGGGACATTAATGAAGACAACCGCCTTGGCTTTACCTACAAATCAGAAGTTGACCTGACTTTAGAAGGCTATGCGAAAGGCTTTGGTTTCAACCCAACAAAACCAGAAGCACACAAAAGTGGTTCAATGGACCTCGCTCTTCCGGCAACAGCTGAACTTGCTAGCTTCCACCAGCTGACAGACACTGTAGCGGTTCACGCAAGTATTAACTGGACGAACTGGAGCAGCTTTAAAGAACTTGTTGCTGATTTCCCTGGCGAGAAAAGCGTAGAGATCAAGCAAGAGAACTGGGAAGACAACTACCGTTTTGCAATCGGTACGACTTACCAAATGACACCTAAACTAGCACTGCGTTCTGGTATTGCCTACGATACTTCAGCGGTAAGCGAAGAACACCGTACTGCGACGATCCCAGAAACAGACCGCACTTGGTTAAGTATTGGTGCGGGCTACCAATGGTCTGAGCAGCTAACTCTGGATGCTGGCTTCACTTACATTCTAGCGAAAGACGCGAAAATGCATGAAAAAGATCCAAAAGCAGATTACTTTGGTGGTAGCTTCGAAGGCGAAGTGACAGGCAGCATCTGGTTAGTCGGTATCCAAGCTAACTACCGCTTCTAGACTGGTTACCTAATTATCTACTTACCTTCTTACCGAAAGGTAGAAAAGTAGAAAAGTAGAAAGCATTAAAAAGGCTCGATGTTGAATTAACATCGAGCCTTTCTCTTATCTGCTTATCTAAGCTTTGTCTCTAGTAATCTTCGAGATACTCATCAATGAAATCTTCTTCCTCAAGATCAACCTCTTCTGGCTCGATCTCAGCTTTAAAATCTTGACGTTGGATGTAAATATCACGAGTCAAAGCATATGGATCTGGAGAGTCATCTAATAAGGCTTCTTGCGAGGCCAACTGAGCACGTGTTTCCATACCTTCAAAGGCCCACTTCCCTAACTTTGCCCAAAAGGTAAACAGAGACAAAGGTACATATAAGCTATCCACTTGCTCTGTTACTTGTCGGGTCGTCACAGGGCCATATCCCGGCAGCATAAAATACGGTCCATTCCCTACCCCATAATGACCAATCGCATCAGAAAACGACTTTTCGTCATATTTGGTGATCCCCGCTTCGCTAGCAATATCAATCAGACCAAGAAGACCAAAGGTAGAGTTAATCCAAAAACGATTGAAATGATCGAGCGCTTTCCCACCATTACCCATAATGAGATTATTGAGCATACTTGATGGCTCATCTAAGTTGGCTAAAAAATTGGAAATACCAGAGCGAATTGGTACAGGGGTATAGTCAACATAGGCAAGAGAAACAGGTCGAACCAAATAAGGGTCGAGATACTCGTAGTTGATATCCCACATCGCTCGGTTGAAACCTTCAAAAGGGTCGTTCGGATGGGACTCTTCGACATATTCAGAGGTTTCGAAATTATCACCGCCATTGCTTTCATCTGGTACGCTCGAACAACCTACCGTTAAGCTTGCGATGAAGAGTAAACTCGAAAGTCTTAAAACACTGATAGACATATCACCTTTTCCATAAGGAATAATAAAAAAGGCCAGCAATCGCTGGCCTCAATTGGTTGCGTAAGTCTATACCGTTTTTTAATAAATCGGAATAGCTAACACCTATGCAAAGTAATGATTAATATTGCTTATTGATATCAATGGTAACTGGGGCACCCAGTTCAACCACTTCACTTTCACCGTACCAATCACCGTCTCGAGTTGAAACGTTACCATCTGTATCAAGCCTAGCTCTAACCATTAGAGTTTCAAGGCTGGACAGCTTCTGCCCTTCCAACATGCTGTTGCCATCATCAAGAACGACAGTACGAGGGAAAGTTCCTAGCGGATAACGAGCCGCAGCAATCGGCATTGGTGAGCCGTCAGCTCTGTGCACTGATACAACTAACACTGAACTAGGGGCAGCATTCACATCACCAGATAATTCAAGCGTTACAGCAACAGTTTTACCTTGGTCAACGCCCATAGCATTGCCCATTTTCTTCTGTGCACTTTCAATACTGCGCGACAACATTTCATAGCGACTGTCTTGTGGACCAATCATCTGTTGCATGATGCTCCAGTACTTAACAGCACCTGGGTAGTCTTGACGCTCAAACGCATCAAACGCTAGCAACGAGAACACACGAAGATCAACATAGTCGTTTTGAATCAAACGGCTCAAAATTAAACGTGCTTGGTTTTGATCCGCATCATCAGGTGAAAGCATCAATGCTTGTGCATAACCTAGCTGAACATCTTCATTCTTTGGCTCAAGCTTGTAAGCTCTTTGCATCGAATCTTTCGCAGTTTCAGCGTCACGGTTAGCCAATGCAATACGACCCAATAGTAACCAACCTGTCGAATCTTTTGGTTGATAGTGCAGACGAGTACGAAGTGCCAGAGTCAAATCTTCTAGTTCATCATCCGTTAATGCACCACCTTCCGATGACATTAGCTTTTTAGACAACTCAGGAAGGTTTGAACTTACTTCTTGCCAGTGTTGGACTTTATCCAGAGCACCAAACTGAAAGTACATACCATATGTAACAACCACGACTAGGACAATAGATGGTACTACGACGCCCAATGTTGAGATTTGGGTCTTCTTCATCTCTTTCTGCGCAGGTACATCATCAAGTAGAGACTGTTTCAAATCAGCGATCAGCTCTTGTTGGTTATCAACAAGGCCTTCTTCTGCTTCTACTTCGAGCTCAACGAGACGATCTTTATAGAATGCTTTGTTCAACTCGTCGCGAAGCATTTCATCATTGTTCGCCTTCTTATTTATGAAGGGCAGAACAATTAAGAAAATAGCTGCTAGCGAAAGGATAATGGTAGAAATCCAAAATAGAGTCATTACTTCTTATCTCCGTCGTTCTCTTCATCGAGTAACGCTTTTAAACGAGCTTCTTTGTCTGCATCCCAGTCTTTATCTGACTCTACTGCTTTCGACTTTGACTTTCGGCTTCGTAAAATGATCAAACCGAAACCAAACACGACTACCGCAAACGGACCAACCCAAAGGATTGATGTGGCTAATGTGAGTGGTGGGTTGTAAGTAACAAAGTTACCGTAGCGAGCAATCATGTAATCAATGATGTCTTGCTTCGACTTGCCATCTTTTGTCATTTCATACACTTTTTGGCGTAAATCAACCGCAAGCTCTGCGTTCGAATCACCAATGGTGTTGTTCTGACATTTAGGGCAACGCAGCGTGTTGCTTAGCTCTTTGAACTGCTGCTCTTGATCAACGGTATCAAATTCATGAAATTCGATAGGCGCAGCAGAAACAGTCGCCGAAATAGCAAATGTAGCGAATAGAGCAATCAGTGTCTTCTTAATCATTTCGCTTCCTCCAACAACTCTTGGTACATCGGCTCAAGCGTCGATGCCCAGTTAGTTGGGTTCACGTCACCAACATGGCGATAACGAACTACGCCGTTAGCATCAATGAGGAAAGTCTCTGGAGCGCCATACACACCAAGGTCAAGACCTAGCATGCCGTTACCATCGAACAGGCTGATCAAGTATGGATTGCCCAGCTCTTTTAACCAACCTACCGCTTTATTGCGATCATCTTTGTAGTTAAGGCCAATAATCTTAACGCCTTGACCCGCTAACTTATTCAAGTAAGAGTGCTCTGCATAACAAGTAGGACACCAAGTCGCCCACACGTTTAGAAGCAGTGGCTCACCTTTAAAGATAGCTTGATCATGGAACTTACCCGGTTGCTCTAAGTCTTCTAAACCGAACTCAGGTACTGGCTTACCAATCAATACCGATTCAAGTTTAGTCGGGTCATCACCCGACTGGTTACGCATCAATTGAGTCGCAAAGATTCCAGCTAGAACCATGAACGCAATCAATGGAATGAATAAAATCTTCTTGTTCATTCGAATTAAGCCTCCTGCTCTTTAGTAGACTTTTTCGTTGGCTTACGGAAGCGGTAACGACGGTCACTGATAGCAATAACACCACCAATCGACATAATCAGAGAACCAGCCCAGATCCAACGTACAAATGGTTTGTAGTAGATACGCACAGCCCAAGATTTATTGTCGTCTAAACGCTCACCCATTGCGATGTAAAGGTCGCGTGTTACGCCACGATCAATCGCCGCTTCTGTCATCATCGACTTAGCGGTTGTGTAGAAACGTTTTTCAGCGTGAAGCGTGTTGATGTATTTGCCTTCTTTGGTAATTTCAAAGTCAGCAATGTAACCATCGTAGTTAGGGCCATCTTTGTCACGAACTCCTGTAAACAGGAAGCTGTACTCTTCAAGTTGGTAGCTTTCACCTGGTGCTAAGCGCACGTCACGTTCGATGCTGTAGTTTTGCACCATCGCAATACCAATCACTGTCACGGCCAAACCAATGTGACCACACATCATCGCCCAGTGGCTACGAGGTAGTTTAGTCAGGCCTTTCAGGAATGTATGACGGTGTGTCGCACGTTCATGAAGCTCAAAGCCATGCATGAAGATAATCCAGAATGCCATTACCCAACCAGCAAAAGCGGTACCGCTGAAACGGTCAGCCAGCATCGTCACCATTAGCGCACTTAAGCCCAGTGAGAATGCACCTGAGATCATCATAGGTTTAACGAGCTTAGATAGGTTGTCACGTTTCCAACGGATCAGAGGACCGATACCAAGTAAGAACGAGAACGGGATCATTAACCAGAAGAACAACATATCAAAGAATGGTGCACCGATAGATACCGAACCCAAGCCTAACTGTTTGTGAACTAATGGTAGTAGCGTACCGACTAACACAACGACAAGCGCAGCAATCAATAAGATGTTGTTACCAAGCAGTGCGTTTTCACGAGAAACCAAATCGAAGTTACCGCGAACACGAACCGATGCGCCTTTAACGGCGAACAACAGCAGTGAACCACCGATAACAAAGACTAGGAAACCTAGAATAAACATACCGCGAGCAGGATCCGACGCGAATGCGTGAACCGATACCAAGATGCCCGAACGAACTAAGAATGTACCTAGTAAGCTTAGTGAGAATGCAGAGATAGCCAGCAAGACTGTCCAAGCTTTAAATGTGCCACGCTTTTCGGTTACCGCTAGTGAGTGCATTAGAGCAGTACCAGCTAACCAAGGCATGAATGAAGCGTTTTCTACTGGATCCCAGAACCACCAGCCACCCCAGCCAAGTTCGTAGTAAGCCCACCATGAACCAAGTGCGATACCTACTGTTAGGAATAACCAAGCAGCGATTGTCCAAGGACGAGACCAACGAGCCCATGCCGTATCTAAACGACCGCTCATTAGAGAAGCGATTGCAAAAGAGAACGCTACCGAGAAACCTACATAACCCATGTAAAGCATTGGCGGGTGAATAATCAAACCCGGATCTTGCAGTAGTGGGTTCAAGTCACGGCCATCAACAGGGAAGAAAGGCAATGTACGTAAAAACGGGTTAGACGTTACGATAATGAACAGCAAGAAGCCGACAGTAATTAAACCCATAATCGCCAGTACGCGAGCCACAGACTCTTGAGGCATACCACGACTAAACGTTGCAACTGCTACCGTCCAACCCGCTTGGATTAGAACCCAAAGCAGTAGTGAGCCTTCATGAGCCCCCCAAACCGCGGTAATTCGGTAGTACCAAGGTAGTTGGCTATTCGAGTTACTTGCTACGTATTGAATCGTAAAATCATTTGTGTAGAACGCGTAACACAAGATAAAGAACGAAATCGCTAGGAATCCGAACATACCCCACGACAGCGGTCGTGCACTGTTCATCAATAATGTGTTATTTCGAGCGGCTCCATACAGTGGGAGCACGCTTAGCAGCAGTGCAAGTCCCAAAGACAGGATCATCGCAAAATGGCCGATCTCGGCTATCATTGAGCATTTCCTTCTTTTTGTTCAGTCGTGTATTGCAAAGGCTCATGAGTTTTCTTCATTGCTTCAGCAACTTCAGAAGGCATATATTCTTCATCGTGCTTTGCCAACACCTCAAACGCTTCAATTGTCGTTGCATCCTTAAGGACACCTTGAGCAACAATACCTTGGCCTTCACGGAAAAGATCAGGAAGGATGCCATCATATAGAATCGTCACTTTAGGGCCTACATCAGCCAAATCGAAGCTAACACGCAATGATTCATTGTCACGGCTTACAGAGCCGACTACAACCATGCCACCAATACGTAAGCGTTGACCCACTTCAGGTTTTTTACCATCTTTGCCGTTGACGAGCTCGGTTGGTGTATAGAACAGATCCATGTTCTGGTTAAGTGCATAAACCATCAATCCAACAGTTGCACTGATACCAAAAAAGATCGCTAAGATAATGCCTAGCCTCTTTTTGCGTCTTGGGTTCATAGAGTGTTCTCCATATTTTTTGCTGCATCAATACGAGCTTGACGGTCAATCTTAGCTTGTACTTCATTTAATAATTGCTTACCACGACGAACGCTTACGACCAGTAAAATGATCATCGCGAGGAATGTGATTCCAAATGCACTCCATACATATGAGGCGTAGCCACCCATGGCAAAGAAATCACTCAGAGATTCAAAATACATAATTACCTACCCTACTACGCTTTATTAGCCGCTAGCTTGCGAACCCATGGACGGTGACTCTCTTTACTGATGATTTCGTTTCTAAAACGAACCATAGTCACAGCACCAAAGAAAAAGGCAAAACCGAAGATGTTAAGAAGAAGCGGCCATAGCATGTCACTTGAAATAGAAGGCTTATCAAACTTAGTAATTGTTGCGCCTTGGTGGAGTGTGTTCCACCACTCTACTGAAAAGTGAATGATAGGTAGGTTGATGACACCTACGATGGCCAAAATACCGGCTGCTTTTGCTGCGGTTTTTTGGTCGTCAAACGCATGGTGCAGTGCAATAACACCTAAATATAGGAATAGAAGAATCAGCTCTGAGGTTAAACGTGCATCCCAAACCCACCAAGCACCCCACATTGGTTTACCCCAAACAGCGCCAGTTAGTAACGCAATAAAGGTAAATACAGCACCGATAGGCGCCATAGCCAACGCAGCCATGTCTGACAGCCTTACCTGCCATACCAAACCGATAAAGGCGGCAATTGCCATCGACATGTATACACCCATAGACCAAATTGCAGACGGAACATGGATATAGATAATTCGGAAGCTATCGCCTTGCTGGTAATCAGAAGGGGCAAATGCAAGCCCCCATACAGTACCGGCGGATAGACACAATAGCGCTAGGATCGAAAACCATGGCAGAAGTTTACCAGCAAGCTGATAAGAGGTTTCTGCTTTGGCGTAGGGATGGAGCCATTTCCACATGTTGTAATCTCACTCTTACTTCATATTGCTTACAGCTATCACAGCTATAATTATTATAATTTATTTGGCTTACAGCTTCTTTCAGTGACTCTAGGAGTTTGAAGGCTTTAAATAGTTCACTTTGAACATGCAAAGTGCTGGTGAGTGCGTAGTTAATCTTAACCAGGTAATTAACTAGTTAACACTCACTCTCAGTGCTGCACTGATGGCAAATGGGGTGAGCGTCATCGCGCCCATTAACATTGCCCCTAACACCGCTAATTGTCCGTTATACGCAACGCCTAACGCTGCGGCATCAATCGCTGATGTAGCAAATATAAGAATTGGGATATACAACGGCAAAATAAGCAGACTTAACAGCACACCACCTTTTTGTAACCCAACCGTTAAAGCCACACCAATCGCACCAATAAAGCTTAATGCAGGCGTACCGACCGATAACGTTAAGACTACCGATAACCAAGTATCGAAATCCAAGGACAGCAGTACCGCCAACAACGGACTGATCAATATTAATGGTAACCCTGTCAATAACCAGTGCGCTATGACCTTGGACAAGACTACCAACTGCAACGGGATGGGCATCAACATCATCTGCTCAAGCGCGCCATCTTGAAAATCATCACGAAACAAACGCTCTAAAGAGAGCAATGCAGAAAGCAAAGCCGCTACCCAAACAATACCTGCAGCAATACGTGCAAGTAGGTTTGGCTCAGGGCCGATACTCAATGGGAAAAGGGTGATGACAATAATAAAAAACCACAAAGGGTTAAAGATATCGGCTTGGCGACGAAATGCGATCAATAGCTCACGTCGGATGATCGTTGTCATTGAAGAGATCATATTACTCACCCAACTTTATTTTTCTTAGTTTCGGGCTATCAGCAAACATATCTTGGTGTGTGGTTAATAACACAATGCCACCGTTATCTGCATGCTGAGAAAAAAGAGACTCCAAAACCTTAACACCCTGCTTGTCTATTGCAGTCAGCGGTTCGTCTAGAATCCATAACATTTGCTTACTTAACCACAGACGAGCCAATGCTACACGGCGCTGTTGACCCGCCGAAAGTTGCCCTGCTGGTACGTCTTCTCTACCAGCAAGGCCGACTTGAGCCAATGCATTGTAAAGTTCTTCCTTACTCGTTCCACTGCTGTGAATCGATTGATAGAAGCTCAGGTTTTCATAGGCACTAAGCTCGCGTTTTACGCCAGTTTGGTGACCAAGAAAAAGCAAATTTTGGTGATACACATCTCGACTCGTTTCAATGGACTCACCATCCCAAGAGATAGTGCCTTCATCACGATCACCTAAGCCGGTGATAATCCTAAGGAGTGTCGTTTTCCCAGTACCGTTACGACCTTCAACTTGAACCAGCTCACCGGGTTTCAATTGAAAAGACAACGATTCAAACAGAACCCTGTCGTCACGAATAGCAGTTAAATTTGAGACTTCTAGCATAGGTAAATTTAGTCGAGTAATGAGAGGGCTATAGTAGCACACCAATAAGGTGACAAAACAGGACTAGGCGTTTTCGAAAGAACAAACTCCGTAAGAAACTGTTACCACCGCATCACAATTTACACATTTTCATCAACAAACAAGATATTGCATTAGATACAAATACTTATAAACATCGTTCTATATAGGTATAACTGGCACAAAAAAAGAAGCCGAAGCTTCTTTTAAGAGGTGTGCGTGATGAACATCAATTGCTCATTACGCAGTAAGCGCTAAATTTAACGACGTCGAGTCGGGTCTCTGCGATCACGAGAGGATGCAGGTTGTTCATCATACGATGAAGGATTACTTCTTAACGAAGGGATTTTTTCCTTACCTGCGAGCTTATTCTGCAGAGACATCATCAGCTCAGCTTCTGCCTTAGGTAATTCACACTCTTCGATCAGTTCGTTTATCCCAGCACCAAGCTGAACCATTTTAGTTGCACGTGTATACAAACGCCCATCGGTGTCCGCATGTTCCAACTCAACAATACGTTCATTCAAGTGTTTTATCAGATCTTGCTGTTCCGTCACTTTTTGACCAAGGCCAACCACAACAGAGCGAACTTCAAGTAATTGCTTACTCGATTTTTGAAGCTCTTTATCCAAGTTACGAACTTGCAGGCGTGACGTATCGATCTGCTTTTGAATTGCACTTTTTACTTTGCTAATCAAAATCACGATGAATAACGTAAAAACCCCAACTCCGACTATCAGAGCAATAGGGTTTAAAGGAAGCGCTTCAAACATTACAGGTGAGCCATCTCATCCCATTCGTCTTCACTTAACAGCTTGTTCAGATCGACTAAGATAAGAAGCTTGCCATCACGGTTACTAACACCTTGGATGAACTTAGCACTTTCATCAGTACCAACACTTGGTGTCGTGTCGATTTCAGAAGAACGCAGGTAAACAACTTCAGCAACGCTATCTACTAAAATGCCAATAACTTGACGCTCAGACTCAATAACAATAATGCGCGTGTTATCAGTGATTTCACCTTGCATCAAACCAAAACGAGAACGAGTGTCAATAACAGTAACAACGTTACCACGCAGGTTGATAATACCTAAAACGTAGTCTGGAGCACCCGGTACTGGAGCAATCTCGCTGTAACGCAATACTTCACGTACTTGCATTACATTGATGCCGTAAGTTTCTTCTTCTAGTTGAAATGTCACCCATTGAAGTACTTCATCATTTGTTTGATCTTTTCTTACTTCAACTTCACTCATATGAGACATAGATAATCCTCTTGCCGTCGTTACCGACCACTGTTGTTAACTTGATGCTTATATTGTACCAATCGTAGTACTAGCCCAATGCTTTTACGTCTAGCCCTGCATTTAGCATGGCGGTTAATGCTTCAACATGGATCAAAGCACACATTTTTTCTTTTACCATACCAGCGAGCCATGGCCGTTTCCCTGCCGTTTCTCGCCAGCGTACTTTATCTGTATTAAGCAGCTCGGTACCTTTAAGCTCTGTGCTCGCAAGCCCCCACAAGCTTTCGCCAAGCATGACTATATATTGATAATTTTCTTTATAATCATCACATAATAGCTTTTCAGGCATCACCCATTTGGCGGTATCAACCACGTCTAGCTTACTATCTCGATTAGTTTGCAACCCCAAATACCAAGCAGGTTTGCCAATAATATGACTTAACTCTTCGAGGCGATGAATACCCCCGAGCTCATCAAGTGGCACAGCAAACGTCACACCGTTCACATCAAAATACAGCACTTGAAAATCTTCAGTTCTAGCCGTCGTTTCCCATGATGTAAACTGACCGGCTCCACCAGCTTGAGTTTCAAGTTCGGTAAATGGCTCAATTTGAGGAGATTCAAGATCGGGTTCAGTAGCCTTAACTTCTACTTGCTCCGTCTCCAGCGATTCAGCTTGTAACTCTTCAATTTGCTGCGATTCAACAGGTGGCTCTACAGCAATTGATAAATCAGGTTCTGGAAGATCCCAATCTTGAATTTCAGGATCTACAGACACTTGAACAGACTCTACTGCAGCGTCAAACATTTGCATGTCTGCCTGCTGAGCAATTTGCTGTGTGTTCCGATCCATCAACTCATCTAGATTCAGCTCATCGACAACATTAGTCGCTTCTAAACGACTCAGAAGTTTCTGAACATCCTCAAGATTCGGCACTTCAAATTCTGCAGCGCGTATTTCGGCGTAGCTTGAATAATGACTTGTCGTTAATTGTGGCTCTGGCTCTGGCTCTGGCTCTGGCTCTGGCTCTGGCTCTGGCTCTGGCTCT
>NZ_JBGOOI010000028.1:0-56563 GCF_041439605.1 Vibrio sp. 1F169
TCTTTTCCATGGTTTGCATGGATAACAACTGGTTTCGGCGAATGACTAAGTCACTAATTAGGCATATGTTTTTTGGCTCTGCGGCCAATAGCACCAGCGAATCGTTTTATGTGGACAGGGTTTGCTCTGACAATGGGTAATTGAGCCTCTGCACATGCAAGAACAAAAGGCATTTCTAATCGGCCTGTAGCTTCAATAACGATTCGTTCAGGACTGTGACTCTTAATTGTTTTGAGTGCTTATTATCCATACAAACTGTTTAAGGGTGATTCGCAACGCGTGGCATTTTTACTGTGCGTTGGTTTTAGTGATTAAGGTGTTTGCAGTAGCTTCGGTATTGCGTTGTTCACGCTTTAACTTTTCGTTATAAGCTATTGCATTTGTTAAGTATTTCAAAGTATGCGTAAAAGGTTCTAAGTATTATTCTTTCTTTAGTTATGTAAAGCGGGTTACTTATGGGCTCATCATCTCGCAGTAAATCGGTTGCACTTATATCGAGTGTATTTTTTGTTCTAGGTCTTTTGTCAACGAACATTGATGGGTTAGGTTTAGCGCCCATATTTGTTGTGTTGATATCCTTCTTTATGCTTATTATTCATAGTTTTCTGCACTTTAGCGGTCGTAAAAATAGCGATGTATTTAATGCTTATGAAGAGTCGGCTAAAACTAAGGCAGCAGCACTAGAGTCTGGGCTGAACAATAAAAATAAGTAATACGGTCAAGCTAGTTCGCTTATAACAAGCGATAGCAATTTTATCGACCAGTTAGCTATTTTCGCTACTCGCTACTAGCTTCAACGCCTATACGCATGAGTGGCATATTTGCTATTGTAGTCAATAGTTTAGTTAGGGTTACTTACTTATGAAGTAAGACTTTACCATTTTGGTCTACGACATGAAGACTAAAGTGGTTTTTTGTTAGGGCGATACCTTTAAGTATCGTTCTAATAACAAATTTAAGTCGACTGTGTAGTGGTAGCGTTGTCAGCTACTTAATTGGGTGCTCACTGGCAAAGGGGATGTGAACAATGGAAGAATTGATAGCCCAATATACGGGTGCAAACGAAGATGAAAGGCTAACTCGGCAATATATTGCTCAGTTAGAGTTTGATACTACGATACATAAACTCACACCTTATTTACTTAAAGGAAAATCAGTATGTGAGTTAGGAGCAGCAACGGGGCGCTATTCCTTACATTTTGCAAAATTAGGTTGTGATGTTACAGCAGTAGAACTTGCGCCTGACCAAGTGAAGATTTTAAATACTAAAGTAAAATCTGAAGGTCTTGAGTTAAAAGTGTTTGAGGGTAATGCTTGTGATGTGTCATTTATCGAAAGTAGCTCTCAAGACGTTTGTGTAATTCTTGGGCCTTTGTACCACCTAAAAACTCTGCATGAAAGAGAGCTTGCGGTTAATGAAGCACTAAGGATTTTAAAGCCAAATGGTGTACTAGCCATAGCCTATATTTCACGTTTCTTTGTCGCTGGTATGTTTGCCCAACAATTTCCAGAGCTAGTCACTCCGGAGGTGCTTCTAGAGTTAAATAAACATGGCACGGTATCAAACGCTAAAGCCGATAGTTTTTTCAAGGTCGGGTATTTCGCAACGCCTAGTGAAATTGAAAATCTTGTAAACGAAAATGGGTTTAATGTAATTGGACACGCAGCAACAGATGGATTTGGACGTTACATATCTAACGGTGTTAATAACTTTACGCCATCCCAATATCAGACATGGTTAGATTATCATTTGGTAAATTGCGATGAAGTAAGCCTTTTGGGATCAAGTAATCATGGTTTAGTGATCGCTAGAAAAGCCAGTTCACAAAGCAGTTAAGTCGGATTCATAAGCGTGTGCCGATTCCGTTTCGCTTCATTATGGCACACGTTCACTCACAGTTTATTGGGACGTTAGCTGTTCTATTAGTATCAGAGGGAATATGTTTAAATTCGTAAGGTTGATAGTGCTATCAAATTTATTAGCACTGCTAGTTGTGGTTACTTTCGAGTATTTCACAGGCTATTTGAAACTAGCATTTTCTAGTGATTATGCGTTCTATTCAATGCTAATTCTTCTTGCTCTGGGTTCACTTTTGTCTTTTTCCGGTCATAAGGTCGGATATAGTGACCCTAGTAACATGGCTGGCGTTTCTGCTAGTTCGTTAATTGAAAACGAGTCTGCTAAATCAACCATTGTGACAAAATTAGAGAGTACGTCTGTTGGGCACAGCTTATTGCTCGCTAGTTTGTTGCCACTACTTTATTGCCTACTATCGTAGCCATCACCTAATAGATTGTTTAACTGGATTCCAAAACGCTCGGCACTTTTGTAATGGTCGGCTTTTGTGGGTAAGGTAGTCATATTAGTTTGGTTGCATTTTTCACTAGTTAACTAGGCTTATACGAGCTTGAAAAATATAACATGGAGAGTGAATTGAAAGATTACGAAGTTTATCTGTTCGATATGGACGGAACATTAGTAAATTCAGAGCCTTTAAAGGGCAAAGCGTTAGCATTAGCTTGTTTAGATTATGGCGCACACGTAGACCACAACATTTACAAAGATGTTATGGGGGAAAGTTGGCAGGTTGTAACGGGTCACTTTTTTGAAAATGCTAATATTGCTCCTGACTTAGAAGAGTTTAATTACCACTTTCGAGCTCATTACGAACAGATGCTCAATGATGATCTTGAGCTAAATGTTGGGGCTAAGGCTTACATAGAACAGTTAAAACTAGCAGGGAAAAAGTGTGGAGTTGTTAGTTCAGCAGCAACATGGATGGTTGATAATATTTTAACCTCGTTGCAGCTCGAGAATGCTTTTGACCTTGTTATCACACAGGAGCACGTAACTAAGCATAAACCGGATCCTGAAGCCTATACTTTAGCTCTTGGTAGATTAGCGGCTTCACCTGGCCAAACAATTGTGTTTGAAGATTCCACAGCGGGTATTCGTGCTGGTAAATCTAGTGGCTGTGACGTCATTGCTGTTAAGCATAGCTTTAATGGTAAAAATGATCTAAGCGGTGCAGTTAAAGCAATCAGTACATATGAGGAGTTGCCCCGTATAAAAAACGAGTATGGGATTAGTAATTAAGATCGAGTAACTGACTTTTAAGTATTGCCTTACCATGTTGGTCTGCGGCATGAAGGCTAAAGTGTTTTTTAGTTAGAGTGATACCGCTGAAGTAAGAATCATCAGACATGTTACCTCCGGTGTAATCCCACTTAAGTGTGGCAGTTCCTCAGGAGGGGGAGTCCATATTAGTCGCTATGGCGCATTGTCGACTTTTCATCATCAAGGAGAGTTTATGTCTATAACCAAGAAGTCACTATTGAGCGAGTATTCCAAAAATTCATATTTCTGTGATAGCTTTTCAAAAAAAATAAAATACAACAACCAAACTGCTATTGAAGTATTTCTTGAAATAGCAACTCAAACACCGACTTGGATTGCATTTCTGATGTCTACGAGAAACTGGGTTGTATCGAAACTCGGTTTAAAAAATTTGGGTGGCCTCCAAGATGTATCTCGAGATAAATTAGGTTCAGAATATGTAGTAGGCGAACGAGTCGGTATTTTTACACTGGTCAGTTCAACTGAGAATGAAGTTGTATTAGAAGACTGTGATAAACACCTTAATGTCCGAGTTTCTTTTCTTATTGAGCCTGAAGGAGAAACCGCAATTGTTCACGCAAATACCGTGGTTCATGTGAATAATGTGTTTGGTAAGATCTATATGTTCTTCGTTACGCCGTTTCATAAAATAATAGTACCAAGCACCCTGAAAGGGTTAGAACAGGCATAACAAATAGGGATTGAGTATGAATACGATACTTTAATTGACTAGGTGAAAGCTATAAATCAAGAAATATAGCGAGTAATTTAAGCCGACAGTTAACACTTGGCCGTTGCCGTTGCCGTTGCAGTTCGGCTTTGCTTTAGTGATTTAGATGGTAGATTTGAGTGTGTTTGGTTACGTTATTGGGCGTTAGCTTACAAAGATGAAAAGGAACGTTCGATGTTTAAAATTGAGACAAAGCGGCTGATTATTAGGGATATGAATCCTGGCGATGAAAATGCTTTCGTGGCGATGTCTCAAGATGCCAAATATCAGCGTTTCTATGATGAAAGTGACTGTGATCCTATTAAATATAAAGAGTTAACCAACTTGTTTATAGCCCAGGCTTCTGAAGAACCAAGGAAATCATATCAACTCGCAGTTGAATATAAGAGCACAGGGCAGTTCATTGGTACTGTTTGTTTGCGTTTAGAAGACAATCAGCAAGCTTCAATGGGGTGTGCGTTTTCAAGACAATATCAAGGTCATAAGTTAAGCAATGAAGCGGCTCTCGCTTTGGCTGATTTTGGTTTTTCAACATTGGGTGTACACCGCATTTATGCGGAGACAATCAGTAAGAATTTACCTGCCATTAAGCTTTGTAAGTCTTTAGGTATGCGTCAAGAAGCGCACTTTAGAGAGCATCGTTTTTTCAAAGGGCTGTGGTGGGATACCGTAGTTCTGTCTGTTCTGCGAGCCGAATGGGCCAAGGCATTACCAAGTAGCTAATGTAGATTCGATGTGCTTTATAACAAGGCTTAGAACATGAACAAGGTTATTCTGCTTTGATACTTTGGTTAGGTCGTATCAAGGTAATGCTACTTGGTTTTGGGGAATCTGCTTTCATTACTTGCCACGATTATTTAGATAGGCCGCAGTAAGATAGCTGTTGGCTAGGTAATTGGTTGTTCGTTGTCTATAGGAGATATAACTGTGTTTTATAGTAAGGAATACAACAAGGGGTTATTGCTCATCCTTGTTTCGATAAGTGCTTTCATTGTCATTACGTCTGATAATAACTCCGGAACATTCATCGCTCACGCCATCAACGGGTTAATTGCTTTGCTCTTTTTCTCCATGACAATTGAGGTCAAAGGCAATGCATTGAGCTGGTATTTCGGTTTTGGTTTTTGGCGTAAGAATGTAGAAGTGTCAGACATAACGGAGACATCGTTTTATCAAAGCAAGTGGTATCAAGGTATTGGCATCCGCATGTTGAGCGATGGTTGGTTATATAATGTATCGATAGGTTCAGCGCTGAAGTTAAGCCTAAGCAATGGAAAGCATGTTTACATTGGTTGTAAGGATACAGACGGTTTAAATGCGGTCTTGAAAGCTGCTAACGAACAGATAACTCAAAAATGATTTACGAGGCTTGGCACTTTTCGTTTAAAGTTTGACTAATGTTTAAGGTCGTATGGTTTTGGGGCAGTAGCGTTGCTCGGACCATAAACGTGAGGTTGACAGGGAGAGTTATGAATCAACAAGAAGCCTTTATAGGTTTTGCGGTTTATGGGCTTATCAGTAGCTCAATTGGCTTTTTTACGTTTTTTATTATCAAAGGTGCGAAGTACAAACAAACATTGTGGACTTTGCAGTCTGTTGTTTTTGGTATCTTCTCGATTGGTTTTATCTATAGCTCAGGTGGTAATGGGTCAGAATTATTGGTCTGGGTTCCGCTGGTTATCTTGACGTCTATTTACAATATCCACTCATTGAAATTTTGTGTTTCTTGTGGAAAAACTAACGTAAGAAAAAGAGGATTATCATCCATAAAATCATGTAGTGGATGTGGTAATGCTTTATAGTAAAACTACGATATACCAGACGTTTGTTCATTTTTAGTTTCAGCCTTAAAAGGAAGTTGTATGAATTTAGATAAAGCTAAAAAACGCATCGCAAAGCAGGTTAAAAAAGGCGACAACGGATACCCAAAAATCACGCTAGCGTATTACGGAACGACAAAAGATCTCGCAACGGAAGTTTCGGTTCAATTTATGTTGGGTGAGAGCGATGGTGTTCAAGAGGAGCGTTTCTCTTGCGAAACAGAAATTCGAGATAATGAGTTAATCCAGACAACGTTACTCAAGATAATCGAGCGAGCGAATGTTAACTCAGTGATTGAAGTTGAAGGCGTGACGGTTCTTTAGTTTGCTTTGAGTCTAAGCGTTTGTTTATTAATGTCGGTTTGGAACCTAATTCAGTCAGCGAACTTAGGTTATAACGAAACTGTCTATATACGTGCTTAAAGGAATAGGGCAATGCAAGAAAATGACACTGTATTACGATGTGGAAACTGCAATAAGGAAACGTCACACATCAGGTTAAGCGCGTCCGAAGTGAAGTTAAAACAGCAAGAGAAGAACAGCTTCAAGTCACGAATTCTAAATATTGCATTCGGCGTGTTATTGGGTTCACACAAATCAAAATCTAAAATTAGCTACTTCAAGTGCTCAGTTTGTCATGCTGAGTACGATGATAGCGAAAGCGCTCCCCATGGTTGGGGCTAATTGACCTTGTTGTTATTAACTCACTTCTCAACGTTTATCGTGAAGATTTTTCGATTGTTGGTATGGTGTTTCTATCGTCTTAGAGAGGTTTTATGATGTTGAAAATGAAAAGTAGTGTACTTGCGGTGTGTTTATTCGGTTTTAGCATGGGAGCTAACGCTTCGACACTCGAAGAGTGTGCCAAACTCCTTCCTGACGGTCACACTTATAAAGTAGAGATCATTTTAGACGTAGATAAGACTGAAAAGGATCCAACGGTGAAAGGCAGTTTTGGTGTGACGGGCGGAGCCGATGCGCCAGAAACTTTTGACATCGGTGATTTTGTCGAGTGCGCAGGCCCTTTGATCAAAACCGTAGATACAGACAGCAACGAAGCGTCTAATTCCTAGTCACTGGTTATTGCGTTTGTCGGCCCTAGGCGTTAGAGGGTATTTTGCATTAAAACAGATAAAGGTAAGTTGTGATTGAATTTAAAACGGTCGGTCTTTTTGTACTTACGGCGGTCGCCGAGATTGTAGGGTGTTATCTACCTTATCTTTGGTTGAGAGAAGACAAGAGCATTTGGTTATTGATTCCTGCTGCGATAAGCCTGGCGTTATTTGCTTGGTTATTGACGCTTCATCCTACCGCGACAGGGCGTGTTTATGCAGCCTATGGCGGTGTGTATATTTCTGTTGCCCTAATATGGCTGTGGCTTGTTGATGGCGAGAAGCCGACAACGTGGGATCTGGTAGGTGGCTCAGTTGCACTACTCGGTATGGCGATTATTATGTTTGGCCCTCGAAACGCGTAGTGCATGCATTGAGATGACAGGAAGAGAATAAATCATGGAAAAGGTTGATTGGCACAAGAATCAGATTGATGACAGTACCGTCATAACGGACAGCTACAAAACGACTCAGAACGTGCGTCGATATTTTAAGTCCAAGCTTGGCGAAGAGTTTAAATTTGACCGTGATTTTATGCAGTGGATGAACAATGCGACAGGATTGACTATGGGTGATGCCTTACAAGAGTGGGCAAAGCGTAACGATATAAAGTAACGGATTATCTTGTTGGTAAACTTATTTACCAGCTAACCAGTTCACAAAAATACCGCCGTAATCAACGGCGGTATTTTTTATTACGCTTATTGCATTATTCAGCAGAGAACTGAAAGCAGAGAGCCTAGTTAACGTGGGCTAATTCAACACTCTGCGTTTCGTTTGCGACTTTCCAATCGCCACCTAAGGCTTTATACACGGCAATCGTGGTGTTGGCGGTTTGAAGCTTGGCGGCTACTTGGCGATCTTGCATCGCTTTTTGTTGTCTTTGTGCGTCTAACACCGATAAGTAATCGACTAGGCCTGCTTTGTATAGCGACTTTGCTTTGTTCACCGCGTTATCGACGGCAAGGGTAGCTTCATCGATGCGCTTTTGGTTCTCTTGGCTACGGCCATAGGCAAACAAGCTTGAATCGACTTCTGCAAAGGCGCTGTCGACAGAGTGTTGGTAGTTAAGCGCTGCAGAACGGAACCTTGCTTCGTTCATTTCTACCA
Source organism: Vibrio sp. 1F169 (assembly GCF_041439605.1). Classification (NCBI taxonomy): domain Bacteria; kingdom Pseudomonadati; phylum Pseudomonadota; class Gammaproteobacteria; order Vibrionales; family Vibrionaceae; genus Vibrio; species Vibrio sp. 1F169. The sequence goes on from NZ_JBGOOI010000028.1 coordinate 7,891, forward strand.
TGGCTTCGCCTCGGCCACCATCGAATACATTCCAACTGATACCGGCAGATGCAGCCCAACCGAATGAGTCGCTACTGAACAGATCATCAAAGCTTCCAGCCGTCACACCTGGCGTACCCGTTAGGAAGAACTTTGGATAGCGATTAGCAATGCTTGCACCAAGTTCTTCGTTAATGGCTGCCATTTCGCGTTCTGCGATTCGGATATCTGGGCGTCGTTCTAATAAGTCAGAAGGTAAGCCTGTCGGAATTACATCGTTCATTCGCGGAAGGGTGAATTCACCGACTAAACGTTGGTTTACGCTCGTGAGTGATTCGCCTAACAACACCGCCATACGTTGTTTGTGAACTTGCTCTGCTATTTCAAGTTGAGGAACAATAGATTCAGTCGCCGCAAGCATGGCTTTGGCTTGAGCAAGATCTAACTCAGACCCGTAGCCGCTGCGAACCACTTTGGTGACCAATTCTAAAGTCTGCTTTTGGTCGGCTATGTTCTCTAGTGCGATCATTTTTCGCTCTTGCGCGCCACGATATTGCAGGTAGTTGTGAATGACATCGGCAGTGATCAAGGTGTTCAAGCCTGACTGGAATATCTCGGCTTGTTCAATTCGAATCGTCGCTGCGTTGGATTGTTTGTCGATACGTCCAAACAAGTCCATTTCCCACGCGATGCTCGCACCTAAGAATCCACCATCGTGTTGAGCTTCCAGCAACGACATGCCCGTTGCTGACTCAACCGCATCAGAGGCACCAAATACCGGGCCGAGTAGGGAGTCGTTCTCACTCAGTTGGTAGTTGTAATAACCACCACCGACGTTAATGGTCGGAACCTTGAATGATTCGACCACGCTTTTGTATGAGTTCGCCATGTTGATTCGCTCGGCTGCCAGTTTAAGTGGGATGTTCTGGTTTTGAACATCGGCCACTAACTGATTGAGCGTTGGATCATTGAACTGTGTCCACCAATGATTATGCTGTTCGTTTTGGTTCACACCGTCTTGGTTCACATCAGCTTGGCTATATAAGAACGTCTCTGCCATGGTTGTTTGCGGTTCTTCGTAATCTGGGCCAACAGCACAACCTGTCAGCAACAAAGTGAGCGCTATGGGAGCTACTTTAAACTTAGTTAATGGACGCATGTTTATTGCTCCTTGTTGAATGAAGTTGTATTGCCGCTGTTTGAAGGCTGAGGTGTTGCATCAAGCACAATCACGGCGTCTTTGATTGCTTCTGCTACTGTCTTTTTTTCTTCAGTTCGATAGAAAAGCTTGTACAGCGCAGGCATCACAAACAGAGACAACACGGTTGCTGCAGCTAAGCCGCCGATAATGGTTGCCGCCATCTGGTCAAACAGTAGGTCGCTTAACAACGGGATCATGCCAAGTGCTGTAGTAAGTGCCCCCATTGAAATCGCCATTGTGCGGTTCACGGTTGCTTCTTTGATGGCGTCAGATAGTGAGCGCCCGTTCTTACGTTCAAGTTCTATTTGGTCCATCAATACAATGCCGTTTTTGATGATCATACCTGTTAAGGTTACGGCGCCTATCAATGCCATAAATCCGAATGGTTTATCCAATAGCAATAAGCTGAATGTGGCACCCGTCGCTGCTAGCGGTAGGGTAGTGAAGATAATCACTGGTTGTTTGAATCCGTTAAACATCGCCACCAAGATGATGATCATTAACAAGATTGCTTTAGGTAGCTGTTTAAGAATATCGCTGACGGCTTTGTGCTCGTCGTAATATTCGCCACCCCATTCAAGGCTATAACCATCAGGCAAATGAATCGCTTCAATTTGATCTTTGATTGAGTTCCTCACCGCTGCTGGTGTGGTGTAACGACCAACACCTGCTTGTGCTGTGATGGTTTTTACACGGTCACGGCGCCAAATCATGGTTTCTTCGCTGCTTAATTCAAATCCATCGACAACTTGGCCAAGTGGAACACTGTGGATGCCCAACAGAGATCGAACGGGCAACGTTTCCAATGACTGAATCGAACTCTTTGTGCCTCGCAGTTGAATTGTGACCAGTTCATCGTTTAAGTTCATACGACCCAAGGGCATACCTTCTGAAGCTCGCTTCATCGCGAACGCAATATCCGCGCGGTTTATACCTGCAGTGCGCATCTTTTCTTGGTTGATGACCGGCTCAAATACTTTACTTTTCTGTCGCCAGTCGTCACGAACGTACTTGGTGTCTGGGTGTTCTGCGAAGATTGCTTTTGCTTGCTCTGATAAGCCATGTAAGACCTCGGTATCAGGGCCTGAGAAACGTGCTTCAACGCTGAATTTATCCGCCGTCGCCAATTTTAAGCTTCTAAAGCGAGGGTCTGCGTTCGGAAACTCTTCCATTAACCATTTATCACCGCGTGCAATCAATGGGCTTAGTGACGGAAAATCGGTCGCGTTAATCAAAATCTGACCATAGGCCGGATCGAACGGTTCTGGCTCTATAGTCACTGAGAAGCGAGGAGCACCTGCGCCAACATAGGTTGAAATACTTTCGACTTCGGGCTGTTCCAACAACCATTGTTCGATTCGCTTCATGTCTTCTGAGGTTTGTTCTACCTTGGCACCGTTCGGCAGCCAGTAATCTAGAAATAGGATCGGTCGGTCGGCTTGTGGAATAAAGTTAACGGCAATGTTCGGGATAGCTAATGCAGTCACTAATATCAACGGAACCAAAGCGCTCAATGCTTTAAGCGGATTATCGACAGTCCAGTTGACACTCTTACGGTATAAGCTGACTTTGGTGTTATCAGCTTGCTTGGTTGGCTTGATGAAGAACCAACACATCAAGGCCGTGAAGGTCATCGCAACTAGCCAAGACAGTAACAATGACGACGCGATGATAAGGAATACCGAGCTTGCGAACTCAGCAGCATCGGTTTTTGAAAAAATTACAGGGCTCGCACCCATGATAGCGATAACTGTCGCACCAAAGAGTGGTGTTGCTGTCTCTTTAACAGAGTCAATCGCGGCTTTAGTGCGGTCGATGCCTTTGTTGATTTTCACAATCATCATGTCGGTGATGACAATGGCGTTATCTACCAACATGCCGAGGGCAAGAATGAAGGTACCTAGAGAAACTCGGTGTAAGTCAATCGAAGTCATGTTCATGTAGATAAGCGTCAACAAGATAGTCAGCAGGAGGCTCGAACCGACGATGGTTGCACTTTTTAACCCCATGAATACCGACAAGACGATAAATACAATCGCGACACTTTCTAATAAGTTACTTACGAAGTTGTCGATAGATTTCTGAACTTCTTCAGGTTGATTAGCAACTGTCGCAATATCAACACCTAGTGGTAAGGTTGTTTGAAAATCGTTGACGATCTGATTGATTTCATCGCCAAGTGATACCACGTTAACACCGGTGACTGGGCTCATCGCTAATGTGACTGCAGGTACGCCGTTGTAGCGGTTTTCTGTCATCATTGGCTCTTGGTAACCCATTGTGATGTCAGCGATATCGCCTAAGCGAATTAAACTGGTTCCCAATTCACTTACGCCGCCTTTGATCATCAGGTTTTTGATGTCGTCTAACGAACTGAACTCACTCGACTGTTGAACTCGGATTCGCTCAGTACCTACTGAAAACTTACCCGCATCAAACGTCATGTTTTGCGTATTCAACTGCGACCAAACTTGTGTGATAGATAGGCCGTATTGCGCCAACCTTTCATCTGGGATATCGATATGAACAACGCGTGGTTGAACACCATGCAGTTCAATCTTCTTAATACCATCGACGGTTTTAATTCTGCGTTGGAGCTCTTCTGCGTAACGTCTTAATTCTGCAGGCGATGCATCATTACTATGGATAGAGAAAAGCATGCCGTAGACTTCAGAGAATTCGTCTTGTACGACACTGATCTGTGCAGTTGAAGGTAGCAATAACTTCATATCAGACACTTTACGGCGTAATAAGTCCCACTCTTGAGGAAGAGCTTTTGAATTAAGAGACTCTTTTAGGTCGACAAATACCATCGACATGCCAGGGCGCGATAAAGATCGAAGCCGATTAAGTGTCGCCATTTCTTGGAGTTTGGTTTCGACGGTGTCGGTGACTTGTTGTTCCACTTCTTCCGCAGAAGCGCCAGGGTAGAGCGTTACAACGACGGCCGTTTTTATGGTGAAGCTTGGGTCTTCAAGTTTTCCAAGCTCAAAATAAGAAAACAGGCTTGCGATGACACTCAGTGCAGTGAAAAACAGGATGAAGGTGCGTTGTTTGATTGCAAAATCAGCTAGATTCATCATGGTTCACCTACAGGCTTTTAACTTGAATATTGGAGAAGTATTGTCCTTCCACCACGTATTGCGCGCCACTCACGACCACGAAGTCGCCATCGTTGAGCGTCGATTCAACACACACAGTATTTTCGGACATAGAAATCACATCCACAGTCACGCCATGAGCTTGTTCATTTTTAACCGTGAATACTTGCTCGATACCCGTTTGGTTGACTAACGCAGAATAGGGCAAACAGAAATTACTGCTCGCTTCTCCAAGTTGAGTCGTCAATGTGACCGCTTTTCCAGGTAATACCGATTTGTCAGTGGAGTCGACATGGTAAGTAACCGCATAGGTCTGCTTGATTGGGTGAGGTGACGTCGAAATTTCAGCGGCATAACCAACTAGTTTAGTCTCTGAACCATACCAATCTATGACAGAAGTTTGATTTGGTTTGAACTCATGAATCAAATTTTCAGGTACTTGGATTTTAACTTCAAGTTGATCTGGATTGTGGATTGTGAACACCGAGATGCCCGGCAGTACTTGTTCGTACTGGTCAAAATTGGATGCCGCAACCACACCATCGAAAGGGGCGAGCAATTGGGTATAACGAATCGAATCTTTCGCCCTTCGTATATTCTGTTCTACGACTTTAACCGCCGCTTCACTTCGCTCGTACCCGCTGATTGCACGGTCTAAGTTAACATCGGCAATTGCATTATCAGCGATGGCTTGTTTTACGCGTACAAGTTCGGATGTCGCTAATTTGTGTGCAGATTTCGCTTCAAGAGCTCGTGCTTGTAACTCTTCTAACGCGACTTGATAGTCATGAGGGTCTAACTGAGCAAGTGGTTGGCCTTTCTTTACTGAATCACCAACAGAGACCATCATATTTTGAATAGTGCCAGGCACACGAAACGCAACGCCAGCCGTTTCCGATGATTGTATCTTGCCAGTAAAAGACTTTTCAGCCGTATGTGAAAGAGGCTCAAGTTGAATCACTTGAATTGGTCGAGCTTGTTTTTGAGGCGCAGTTGCCTCAGAGTCATTACAGCCAAACAGGGCGGTTAAGCTTAGTGCAATGACTGTATATTTGAATATAGGTGTCTGTTGAAAGGTAGACGAACGTTGAAAAATAGATGAATGTTGAAAGATAGGCTTCATGGATTGCTCCTCTTGAATTTATGAAGCGATTCTATCTTTCTATTTCGTTAGGATAATCTAGCCTGCTCGTGAAACACTGTCACAATATTCATTACAATGGTTAGAGTTTTGGAAGTTCTTGTAATAGAAAATCAATCAAAAGCTGTGCTGAATGGCTTAACGCTTTACGCTGAGGGTAGAGCAACCATGCTTCTTCTTTTTGAAGATTGTCGTCGGGGAATAGGTTAATCAAGCTACCGTCTTTGAGCTGATGTCGCACCAAAAGTTCTGGTAACAACGCGATACCTCTATGTCTAATAACACCGCCTTTAACAAAGCCAATGCTGTCACTGACGACCGAAGGTTCTACTTTGATGGTGTGATCTTTGATGTCCCATTCTTTATCGATGTCCCCACTTGGCCACCTGAAACAAACAAATGGGTAATTAGTGAGCTCTCTTAGGCTTGAAGGCTTGCCTTGTTTCTCAATAAATTCAGGGCTTGCGACAAAAATACGTTGAAGAACCATCACTTTACGGGCAACCACGTTTGCATCGCTCAACGTACCACCATGCATAGCGAGGTCTAACCCTTGACGGTACATGTCGACAAAGCCGTTACTAATGTTGCGAATATCAAGCTCAACTTTAGGATACATATCTTGGAATTTAAACAGAGTCGACTGCATGATATCGCTGGTTTCAGGCAATAGACCAATCTTAATTTGTCCGTGTGCAACCTCTGACAGGTTGGAAGCGACATGGTTTGCTTTGTCGAGCGCACTCAATGCATTGAGTAACTCTTTGTAATAGAGCTCGCCAGATTTGGTTAAGGAGAGGCTTCGTGTGGTTCTAAAGAACAGTTGAATGCCGAGAGACTTCTCAAGGTCGTTAATTCTACGGCTAACGTTAGCTCGCGGAAGGTCAAGAGCATTAGCGGCGGCAGTAAAACTACCCAGTTCGACAACGGTGGTGAACAACTTAAGATCTTCGATTTTCATAACAACGGCATTTAATCGTTTTTAGAACAGTATGTTGGCATCGTATACCAATTGGATTTTAAAATCGAAGCGTTCTTGGGTTTGGCTTGTTTTAAGACAGTAAAAAGCCAGCTGACAAATCATTATCAAAGCTGGCTTTGTGTTCGCATGGGACAGACTGCTCTATTTTTCACCTTGGACTAGACAGCTTGTTCTTTCGCCTCACACCATATCAGTTTAACGACCTCGTCCATCGACCATTACTATGATTGTTTTAGAAATGATGCTGAGATCAGCCACAATCCAAGATTTCATAGAGCACAGACTCAGTGCATAACTGTGGTCAAAGCCCACTTTACGACGTACATCATCAATACAGGTATCATAACCTTGATTTACTTGTGCTAGCCCAGTAATACCGGGCATTACGCCGTATGTACGGTCAGCAAAGTAGGGGATTTCGTTCTCTAGTTTGGTGTAAAAAGTAGGGCGTTCAGGACGTGGGCCAATTAGAGACATCTCACCTTTCAATACATTGATCAGTTGTGGCAACTCATCAAGACGCGTCTTTCTTAAAAATCGGCCAACGGGTGTGATTCGTGGGTCATTCGCCGTAGCCCAAACGGCACCAGAACGCGTTTCTGCATCTTCGTACATACTACGGAATTTCATGATCTCAAAGATTTCCATTTTCTCCGGTGTCGATTTACCAACACGCAGTTGACGGTAGAAAATCGGGCCACGAGAAGTGAGTACAATAGCCATCGCAATCAATGGAAATACTGGCGCTAGCAAAATCAAAGCAATCAGTGAACTCACGAAATCGAAAGTACGTTTAGCACGTGAGATTTTGTATTGGTATAAGTTTTGAGTAGATAGCTGTTCAATGTTCATCATAATAAGTCCTTAATGATTCGCTCGTGTCCAAGGTGAGTTTTCTAGCCCGACTAGGTAACGAATGCCACCAATGAAGTTGGCATAGTGTCCAACTATCAAATAAGAGATTAATGAAATAGGTTTATTTACGAGACGCTTTGGCAAGATGCAGCCAAGTACGCCAATGGTATAAACGGCAACTTGAGCCCATAACAACACTTCAAATACCAAGTAGTTGTTAAGCAAGATTGAGCACACCAAGCACACAATCATTAAATATGGAGTGAGTAGACGAAGTCCTTTTCCTGAGAAGAACGCAAACGCGATGCCTTTAAATTTCGGGCTGAACAAGCCAAATAATCGAATCGCTTGTTGCATGTTACCCGCTGAAATACGAAGTCTTCTTTTGAAATCTGTTTCTAAATTTGATTCTTCTAGTTCCAGTGCGACCATTTGTGTTTCGTATTCTGCAATGTAACCTTGTTTAACGATTCGCATCGGTAGGATGAAATCATCATTAATAGTGTTGAGTGGAAGCAGTTCGAACAGGTGTGTTCTAAACAAGTAGAAAGCGCCATGAGAACCTAAGCTCGAACCTAATGAAGCTTCTGACTCTTTAACGGCGGTTTGATACTGCCAATAGGTATTTTCACCTTCGTTACCTGTTGGGCAAAGCTGATATGTTGCGTTTACCACGCCAACCTTGTCACTTTCAAAGTGAGCGGCGGCAATAAGCAGCGCATCCAATGAAATAAGGGCTGACACATCACTCAGTGCCGTGATGTCGCTGTTTATGCTTGTCACTTCTTCATTGATAACCGCAACTTTCCCTCGGTTGGTTTTGTGGTCATGTATCTCGAAATAGATATCGCTGCACATCGCTTCTTGAATCGTCATTTGAGCGATTTTTACCGTGTCATCAGTACAACCATCACAAGCAATAATCACTTGTAACTTCTTTTTTGGGTAATCGAGTGAAGCAAGATTACGGATCTTGTCTGCGATCCATTGCTCTTCGTTAAATGCCGGTACAAGAATGGTGATGGTGGGTAGTGTGCAATCTTGTTGTTCGTCTTTATAACAACGATGGCTCTCTTCAATCTGACGCGCCGGGTGACTTTTCGCATACCAACGTAGTAACAGTGGATAGGCGGCGTGATGGTAGACAATCAGCGCACCAGAGAATAAGCAAAGTCCTGCAAGCAACCAGTCGATCATGCGCAAACTCCTTCTGAGATGTCGTTGTAAGACGAAACCATTTTGATGATATCGAAGTTGTCGAGAACGTAACGACGAGGTGACAAAAAGCGTTCATTTTGTTTTTCTAATAGCGCGCTGGCTAATCCGGCAATGCTGCCACTTTTGACGAGGGAACTGCTGATGGGACATAAGGTTTCATCAACCGCACCGACGTTCATCGCGACGGTTGGAATGTTACATGCTTGGGCTTCGAGTGTAGAAAGAGGAAGCCCTTCGTGGCGTGAAGGTAGGCAGAAGGTATCCAGCGCTCCGTAAAAGGTAGTCATGTCATCCACTAGGCCGAGAAAGATCACACGGTCGCTGAGATTCAAGCGGTCAGTGAGTTGTTCCAGTTGATTGCGTTTTGAACCATCACCAGCCAGTGCGACAACGGTGTTTGATGGCAGTAGAGCAAGTGCCTTAATCAGCTGATCTTGACCTTTCACGTGCTCTAAACGCCCCGCACAACCAATGATGTATTTGTCGGTTGGTAGGTTGTGCTTTGCTCTCGCGTCTGCTTTTGACATCGGTTTAAACTTCTCACAATCTACGCCGTTTTTAATCGTGATGATGTTTTTGTATGAAAACGCACAACGCAATTGATTGTAAACGCGTGTTGCATCGGCCACTAACGTTGGTTGAGCCGCTTTCAATGCAAGGGCTTGTAAGCGACGACGTTTGTTGTTGTTCAAATGCCAAGCATCATGTTCAGTATGAATTCGAGTTGGAACTCCGGTCACGCGAGCCGCATAGCCAGCATAAAGTAGGGGGCCAATATGGTGGGTATGAACCACATCGGGTCGAATACCGTTAAATGCTTTCATCAATTTGATGATGATACTGAATTGTACGCCTGGTGCTTTGTCCAAAAAGACGATTTGATTTTGATACTGCTTTAATTTCGGCCAGTTGTTGATCGAGTCTTCTTTTGTCCCCTCTAAACTGACAATCAACACTTGGTCTGTTGGTTTAGCAAGGCGCAGCAAATCTAACGTTAGGGTTTCTAATCCGCCGGGAGCGAGGTGTTGAACAACGTGTATGATCTTTTTACCATGCTTCGTTAAATGCGTATTCATAATTTGGACCCTGCCTTTATAATTCTTGTTTCGCCTTTCTGACATTTGTCTTGAAGTAACTTCTTTAAAACGTTTAGCTACACAATGAGATTGCAGGAGTTGTGCCAATTAAATAACCTTTATATTTCAACCATTTAAATCATGGTTCTATAGGGCGTTTTTTGTTTCTCAAAATGGGAATCAAAACAAAACATCAATGAATAGCTATTTGGAGCATAGGGCTTGGGTTAATCGAAAGTAGCGTTAGAACTTGAGGCTTTAGACAAAAAAAACGCCAAGCGAATGTTGGAGTTTAGTGTTAGGAAGCTAAAAAGATAAGAAGAAGCTAAGAAGCTACGAGGCTAGCAAGTTAAAAATGCTTTTGAGGCTGACTAGCCCATTTTAGGTATCACCGTTATCACAGGGACACCTAAGATCTCTTCGATTTCGTCTTTACGCTTGATTGAAGAGTCAAACAGCTCGAACAATACCGCCAGACCAATGCCCAATCCGATGCCCGCAACAAATCCAGCCAGAATAAAGATAAAAGTCGGCATGTTAGATTTCATGCTAGGCGTGAAAGGCAAATCGATAATCTTCACACGTTTGTTTTGCTCGAATACACCAAGCGAACCCGTTAGCTGAGCCATTTCATAACGCTCTGTCAGTTCATCATATAGTTGACGCTTGATTTCAACTTGACGTTTAAGGCGGTACATCTCTTTGGCATTTTCACCGAAGTTATTCGCCTTGTGTTCTAATTCGAAAATCATAGTACGAAGGCTTTTGGTCTCTTCAGTTAAAGACTCAAAGCGAGCACGAACCAGTTGTAGGCTGTGTAATTGAGTGACCAGAAGAGGTTGGGTATCAGAAAGCTTGTTTAGTGTCGTGCTACTTGCGATGTCCCAAAGCCGGTCGCTGTTCATCGTTGGCTGGGTTACCTCGAGCAAACTTTTTCGCTCATTTTCAAGCCTGTCTAATTCACGGACTTTAGCTTGTACGGCACTGTGTTTATTTGTGTATTTGGCTTGCAGCAGAGTCAGCTCACTGCGAATGTCGATGATCTGGTCTTCGATTCGACCTATCACGGGATTTGTTTTAGAAAGTTGTTGGTCGATTGACCCTAAACTTTTTTCAACACCCGATAATTCCGCCTCTTTTTCCGCCAGTGTTTGTTTGAGTGACGCTAAGCGATTCAAGCTTTGGCTTTGCACTTCTGGCGTCGATTGGACGTTTTCGTTCATGTATGCGGCTAGCGCTTCTTCTGCCTCTTCAAGTTCCGCGCTACGTTTGTCTATATGGATTTTCAAGAAATTACTTGAGTCCTCAATTGACGAGCGTTCCGGCGCGAGCAGCTGTTCAATAAAATGTTCACTCACCGCTCGAAGCGTTTGTTCCATTCCATTTGGAGTGCTCGACGTTAAGCTTATCTTTAGAAAGTCTTTTCCAAGTTGAGTAACTGATAAACGCTGAGACAAGTCAGTAATGATCTCTTGTTTCTCAACCTCAGGCATATTTGGACTAGTTAATTGCAGTTCATCAGCGACCGAGTAAAGAACATGTCGACTGTGAAGCAATGTTCTCAATGCGTTAAGTCGATCTTTGAGCATGGTAGAGACGGCGATGTCTTCCAAAAATGGATTCATCTTGGCTGTTTCTTGAATCAACATACTGGTATGCGCGTCATATTTAGTCGGGGCCAACTTGCTCACACCGAAGCCAACAAAGGGCAAAATAAAGATTGGGAGAACAATAACGTAGCGTTGGCGCCACATGGCATTTAGGATGACTAGTAAGCGCAACTTAAGATTATTCATAAAAGCTCCAACATCCAATGTACGAAGTTACCACGGTTCTGCCAGCTCTCTTGTTCGACGACAGAGATTGGTGAATTGCTCAGCTGGCGTGCATGATCAAGCGCCCAAATCATTTGGTTTACACTACCAACTGTGGTGACATGTTCTTGATATGGCTTTAATGCTGGGAATTGAGTTGTGATAATTGGCGTGCTGGCCGCAAGGTACTCCATTAGTTTGAGTGGGCTACAAGCTCGGATCTGCTCGTTATCAACAAACGGCAACAAGCTCACATCCCAGTGTTGAGAATAGCTTGGCAGCGTATAGTGCGGACGTGGGCCAAGGTAATGTACGTTACTCAACTCAGGCAGCATGATCGTATCAAGCTCATTTGGGCCAATAAATACAAAGTCCCATTCCGGCATTGCTGTCGCGACATGATCAATCATTTCATAATCAAGCCACTTAGAAAGGCTGCCATAAAAACCAGCAATAGGGCGGTGGTTCTTGGTAAATCTTTTGCTCTTGGTGCAGGTGTAGAAAATAGCCCGACATCGACACCATGTGGTAAGAGCTGAGCTTTCTCGCTAGGGAATTTGTCCATCAACTTTTCACTAGCAGCGAAGATCAAATCTGATTTTTCAATGAGTTCTAATTCATGCTTTGCGACCGTCTTGTGGTCTACGCCCGCAAGTGCACTAAAATCATCCCCACAGTAATAAACAACCGCTGACTCGCCTAAGTGTCCGCACAGATCAACAGCAGTCGGAAGAGAAGTCCATAGGATAGGCGCGTTAAGATTAAGCTCTGCAATCACAGCTTTTAGTTGGTGCAACATCATTTGCTGAGCCAACTTTCTAGAAAATTGAGAAGCAGGCGCAGGGATTGTCTTTAAGTTAACGATAGTAATGTTATCGTGTCCCTCAGAGTCGAGCATATTTTGAGTAACGGCTTTGGTTTTGCCAAACAATTTGTTGAACGCTCGTGTTGCATCTTTAGCGGACAGCTTCGGTTGTCTTAGGCCAATAGATTTGACCCATAAGACTTTGTGTTGCTTAGCAAGGTGACGCACTAAATGTTGAGTTGATGACGGTAGGCCGCCAAAGTCTTCACCAAATACGATTAAATCACGCATGGTCACCTCCATGAGTCTCTAATGAATCGAATACATCGGATTCAGTCACTTCAACGGATTTAATCTGTCCGACTACTCGAGCTGGGTTACCACCTGCGATTGCAAAGGCCGGGATATTCTTTGTTACCACGCTGCCTGCGGCTATCACTGCACCTTCGCCGATAGTTACGCCGCCTTTTACAGTTACATTGGTTCCTAACCAAACGTCAGGTTCAAGAATGATGTCGCCGATTTGCTGAGGGTCATCACCTTCACCTTGCGCTCGACGTTTTGCATCTAGCGGGTGACCAGAGTATCCAAATAGGAACGCGCCGCCAGCGATACGTACGTTGTCAGAGATAACCACTTTACCTCCAACAGCGATAGTCGACTGCCAACCAATGTCGACGTTGTTGCCAATCGACAATAGTGGGTGTTCCAAGCCTTCAAGTGGCTGAGTACAACCAGAGAATGTCGTGTGGCCAGAGATACGGCAGTTATCGCCAATCGAAATTTGTACCGGACCGCTGACGAAAGGCAGACCACCATACAAATACAGGCGCTTGCCACATTGAGCCACACGACCTTTGAAAGCCGGTGTCCAGTAGAAGAATCTCGTCAAGCCAGAAACCAAATTCACCACTAGCTTGTGCGCTTGATATAGGCAACGATTAAGTATTTGAGGGGTAGGTAGCTCTGCGCTTCTGATGTCTTTCAAAATGAAAAACACATTTCTAATTCGAGAATTAGGATGAAACTTAAGCCAATGTTTGAATTGATGTATAGATACTGACGTCATAATGAAAATCCTCTATTTTGTTATATAGAAGTACTTTCATATACTGTGCCATTTAATAAATATAATATTTTCAATGGGTTAAAATGTGGGTTTTAGGTTTTCTCATTTTGACAGGCAGTTTGAGATACGTTAGAGACGCAAACTGTGAGCGCTGCGAGGATATAAATCGGCCAATTGAAACCTTGAGTCAAAAACGTACCCGACACGATTGTTCCAATCAGACCTGCATAGATCGCATAGGCGACCGCATTTAGTTCAGGTGCGATTTCTGTAGTTGAGTTTTTTAATCTGGTGAGTGTGGATCGGGAGGTTTTGATCAAAGAAACGATAAGGCAGACAAAAATGATAAGACCAATGAAGCCAGTCTCTGCTAACACACCAAACCACGTACTGTGCACGGCGTGATTCAGTCCGTCCCAATGCGAACTGTAAAAGAAGTAGTTCGAGAAGAAGTTGTTCAACCCTACGCCAGTCAGTGGATTCTCAACCGCCATTTTTACTGCCGCTTCCCAGGCATATATTCGACCCATTGCAGATTCATCGATACCTTGTTCAGCGGCACCACCAGAAGCTCTGTCTGAGATCCCAGCAACTAAATAGAGCGCCACGGCCGCGATGGTTCCTACGGAGATTAACAGGACTTTAGAACGAACTAGTTTCCACGCAAAAATACCAATCACCGCAATACAACCCAGTAATCCGCCACGGCTTTGAGTCGCAATAATGGCGGCGAGCAGTAACAAACAGACTAACCCGCTGATTAAACGTTTGGACCGTGAGATGCCAGATGTGGTGGCTTGGCTTATCGTAAAGGCAAGGGGGAACATCAGTACCAGTGCTAAGTCGTTAGGGTCACCTAACATAGAGCCAAAATCGCGCCCAATAGTTACGCGCGAGCCTTCAACAAGCCCAATACTATTTACTGAGTTGTACACGGCAATAAAACTGACTAAAGCGCCTGCGTAGATAATCGTCATCGCGGTTTTTGCAAGATTTTCCGTGGTGTTTACTAACCAAGTAATCGCAAGCGTCATGACGATTATTTTCCAATAAACACCTTTGAATTCTGCAAGTGCTATTGGCCTGTTGGACGCGAAGATAATACCAATGAAAACCAAGACCCAAAATATGGCGAGCCAATTTAAACAAGGGTGCCAGAAGATTTTAAGCTCTTTACTGATTAATGCATGCCAGAGCAGAGCTGACAGAGCGCCTAATGAAAGCATCAGCGGTATTTTTAACGAATAGAGCTGAGGTATGGCTTCGTGAATTCGGAAAAATGAAAAGACAACGAACAATAGAACTAACCAGAATGTCTTGTTTAACACGAATAACCCGGCCAATGGCACAAGAGCGAGCGCGACAATGACAGCAGGATGAGGCACAAAGTACCAAACAATACCAAGCCCAACACACAAGGTGCTGATAGTGATGATGACTGGCAATCTGTTGGCTTCAGGGGTGAACATTGTAATCTCTATTGCTGAGTAAACTATTCATGGCAGCTCCCTATCGTTATACATTTGAAAGTCGCATTGACGCCTGATGTTAAAGATTGCAAAGCGAGTGCCAGTTATGCATTTCATTTAACCAACTGATTTAATGATGGATTATGGAGTAAGACTATAATCTTAAGTTGAGATTTGTCATTTTGAGAATCAGTATAAAACTGACTAAAACGGCCAAATTATCAAGCTAAAATAACCAGTTATCTACTAAGACTAGGATTAACGATCGAGTTGGTAGATTTCCAACAACTTCGGGACAACAGCTTGTGGCGAATATTGGTGTTTGACCGTTTCTATCGCGTTACTTCTGAGAGAGTCACGTTGTTCAATCGACAATGATATCCACAAAGATAAAAACTGTTCTAGTTCAGCTTCTGAATTGGCGAGGTAGCCGTTAACTTGGTGCTCGATGAGTTTAGGCAAGTTACCAACTGAGGTGGCGAGGACAGGAATGCCGCGAATCATGGCTTCTAATGCCGCCATAGGTAAGCCTTCAAAGCGGGAAGGGATAATTAACAAATCGATCTGGCTCCAAACGTCGTCCATATTGGTTTGATGCCCATGAAAGGTAACATTATCAGGCTGCGATTTAACTAACGCTTCCATTTCTGGCCCGTCACCAAAAAGCTCAAACCGAACATCAGGAAACGGTTTGGCTAATGCGACAAATCGATCAGGCGCTTTTTCGTGGCTTAATCGTCCCACAAAGCCAACATGGAATGGGCTTGATGAAGGGGACTTTGTTAATCCGGTTGGGACCTTCACAAAGTTATTCAATTGATGGGTTTTACTCGGCACTTTCGCTTTAATCTTCTCACTGACCACGAGCGACTGATCAGAAAGAAAGCTGCTGTAACGGTCGAGCCAGTCATAAAGCCATACTTTGCCTGTTGGGGTTTCACCTGCATGATAAGTGGTGATTTGTTTGGTGTTGTTTAAACGAGGTGGGAGCTTTATTAGTTTGCTGACCAAACTGGCTTTGTAACCATGAGCATGGATAAGTCTTGGCTCATAATAATGAGCTGCACGTTTAAGCTGTGTCGCGCTATTGCCGCTTGAATCTGCAGAGTATGAGGCTAAATCGGAGAGGTAACTATAAGGGATGCTCAGCGCATTCAACTTTTCAACGATGATCGCTTCAGGATTAAACTTAGTCAAAAGAACGATTCGAATAGCCTCTGAATACTGAGCGCTTTCAGATATCAGGCCTTGTGCTAACTCTAAAACATGCGTTTCTATGCCTCCAAAAGTTTGGCTGTCGATCAACAGCCAAATCTCGTGAAGGTTTACGTTGAGTACACCTTGGCTAGGCTTGATTGTACTCATCTTCCGATTCCCAAGCCTGTTTCTTACGATAAACAGTAGAAGGGCTAAGTTCTAACAGCACGGCAGCGTTTAACACATTCCCATCGCAATGATTGATGGCATGTTGAATAGCTTCGCGCTCTATTTGCCACATTGGCCGAATAGCACCTTCGCTTGTTGTAAATGCGGGCGTCATCGGATCGTTGTTAGCGGGGACAACTGAGGGTTGCTCCAACTCTTCCGGTGTAATAGGTGGCAACTTAGTTTCTGGTGCTTCCACAACAGCAGCTTGGGGCGCAGCTACTCGAATAGGTGTCACTGATTTCGTGGTTGTAGCTACGTCTACTTTATTAATCGGAGGCGGTAACATGTCTTTAGTCACGCTCGTTTCATTGTTCAACACCACGATGTTACGGATGATGTTTTGCAACTGACGTACGTTGCCTGGCCACGCATAACGTTTAAGTAGATTCTGCGTTTCTTTGTCTATTGATTTGAACTTCTTCTTGTCTTGCTTCGCGTACAGCTTCAAGAAGTGATTAGACAGGGTGACAATGTCACTTCCTCGTTCACGAAGCGGTGGCATCTCGATAGGCACAACGTGAACACGATAGTAAAGGTCTTCTCTAAAGCGTCCTTCTTCTACCTCAACCAGTGGATCGCGGTTGGTCGCACAGATAATTCTGACATCCACTTTAATCTCGCGGTTGCCACCGAGTGGGGTAAACGTCCCAGTTTGCAAAAATCGTAGGAGCTTCTTCTGCATCTCCAATTCCATTTCACAAAGCTCATCAAGAAATAGGGTGCCGCCATGCGCTTGCATCGCCGCACCTTTACGGTCGGTTGTCGCACCGGTAAATGCACCTTTAACGTGACCGAAGATTTCACTTTCCATTAGGTCTCGAGGGATAGCACCACAGTTAATAGCAACGAAGGGCTTACTGTTGCGCTGGCTCTCTTGGTGAATCGCTTCCGCACACACTTCTTTACCCGTACCACTTTCACCGTTAATAAACACGCTGGCGGTAGTTGGTGCTACCGAATCGATAATTTTGTAAACCGCTTGCATAGGTAGGCAAGAGCCGATGAAATTATGAAAGCGGTCACGATCGAACTTGCCCTTGTGGTTCATTTCTACTGCGTTAGAGACTTTTCATGTAGGCCAGCTACACTTCAAAGCCTCTTCCTTGTATTAATTTTCCACAAGATGCTGCAAAACACAGCTCGAAAGGTCAACAGCCCCTATTAAGTTTTAGTCATTTTCTAGAATAATTTCAACTGCTTGCCTTATAAACAAAGCAATTAATTGCCTTCTTGCCCGAATTGCCACTATGTTTGTGACAAACCTAACGAACTGATTTAAATTTGTTTTCTCTTATGAAATATAAACTTAGGCACCTATTAGCCTGGGTACTTATAAGCTTAAATGGGAGAGTGCAGGACAAAGCTAGGCCGATACACATAAAAAAGACCACTGCAGTTACTAACAACAGTGGTCTTAGAGCAGGTTAAGTCGTTTAGGCTAATCTAAATAGCTATATAACCAAAATAGCTATAACCCACACACCTATAACCCAAATAGCGATAATTTAAACAGCCGTGCTTTAAATATCGAAAAGTAGAACTACGAAGCTTTATCAATCTTTGGCTTTGGGTCGGTTTCTACTTCTTCCTCGCTACTTTCAGAGAAGATATCAGCAACAGCGCTTCTCTCTAGTTCACCTTTTAGGTTACCGTCCTCATCAACAACCGGAAGAGAATAGTCACAAGACATAGTGTCTGGTAGCACTTCTTCAATCACCGCATCAGGCAAAATGGCTGGAACTTCTTCGTATATCTCTTCACTGAAGTCATGCACCGATGAATCTTCAACTGCATCCTGCAGGCTCTCTTGTGTGACTAGACCTTGATAGCCTTCATCCGTTACGTGATAAGCGTAGTCATTTTTCAGCATCTTCATTTGTGCCAAAGCACCTTCAATCGTTTCAGATGTGATTCGATAGAGAGGGGGCTGCATAACGGTTTCAACGGTCAATGCACGAGCACGGTTTACGTCTTTAACGAATGCCTCTACATAGTCATCGGCTGGATTCAGCAGAATCTCATGTGGCGTACCTTGTTGTACCAACTCGCCATCTTTCAAAATTGCGATTCGGTCGCCGAGACGAAGTGCTTCATCCAAATCGTGGGTGATGAAAACAATCGTCTTATGAAGCTTCTCTTGCAGTTCAATGAGTTGATCTTGCATTTCACTTCGAATCAAAGGATCGAGCGCTGAAAACGCCTCATCCATTAATAAGATTTCAGCATTAGTACACAGAGCTCGAGAAAGACCAACACGTTGTTGTTGACCGCCAGAAAGCTGGGCAGGGTACTGCTTGCCGTAACCTTTCAACCCCACCGTTTCTAACCACTCATTGGCTTTCGCTAAACGGTCTTCTTTTTTGATACCTTGTACTTCCAAACCGTACGCAACGTTTTCTACCACGGTGCGATGAGGCATTAAGCCAAAGCGTTGGAATACCATCGACATTTTATGACGACGGAACTCTTCTAATTGCTTGGTATTGAGGCTCATCACATCGATGCCTTCGACCATAATTTTACCCTGCGTTGGGTCAATTAAACGGTTGAAATGGCGAATCAGCGTCGATTTACCCGAGCCAGAAAGCCCCATGATAACGAAGATTTCGCCACGGTTAATCTCAAGGTTAATCTCTTTCAAACCAACGGTATGACCCGTGTCAGCAAGAATCTGGTCTTTGTGTTCGCCGTTCTGAACTCGGTTCATAACAGACATCGGTTTCGGTCCAAACACTTTGTATAGGCCACTAATCTCAATCAATGGTTTAGTCATGCTTGAATCCTCCTAAATGCGCATTGGTTCTTCTTGCGTACGCCTGCGAAGCGCGGTCAAAAAGGATTGCTAGGGCCACAATGGCGAAACCATTCATCAAGCCTAATGTGAAGTATTGGTTGGTAATGGATTTAAGAACTGGTTGTCCTAGGCCTTTCACACCAATCATGGATGCGATAACAACCATAGACAGTGCCATCATGATAGTTTGGTTGATACCCGCCATGATCGTTGGCATTGCTAGAGGGAGTTGAACACCCCATAAGCGTTGTTTCTTGCTCGCACCAAAAGCGGTTGCTGCTTCAAGGACTTCTTTATCGACTAGTCGTATGCCTAGGTTGGTTAAACGAATCACAGGTGGAATCGCGTAGATAACCACGGCGATTAGCCCTGGAATCTTACCGATGCCGAGTAGCATCACTACTGGGATCAAGTAAACGAATGCCGGCATGGTTTGCATGATATCAAGCATCGGCGTAACGATAGATTGCGCTCGATTCGAGCGAGCCATCGCAATGCCAATCGGAATGCCTAAGAATATCGAAACCAAGGTACACACAGTGATGATACTGAGCGTACGCATGGTGTCTTCCCACATACCAAAGT
Source organism: Vibrio sp. 1F169 (assembly GCF_041439605.1). NCBI lineage: Bacteria > Pseudomonadati > Pseudomonadota > Gammaproteobacteria > Vibrionales > Vibrionaceae > Vibrio > Vibrio sp. 1F169. The sequence goes on from NZ_JBGOOI010000028.1 coordinate 27,408, forward strand.
AACCAATAAGGAGCAGGGAAACGACACAACCTAAAGCCAGTTTCCAAGAACGACTCGCGGCGTAGACAAGGCTTGTACAAACAGCGAGGACTATAATCCAAGGGGTTGAGATAAGAAGTTTTTCAAACCAAACCAGGAATGAAAGAAGAGGGTCAAATAGAGATTCAATCATTTCACCGTATTCACGAGAGAATTCACGGTATGCGCCATCTAGCGTCTTTTTTATGGTTCGTAAATCAGCGCGTTCCATCTCTGGAAAGGTTGATAACCAATTGGTGTCAGCCATTTTATATCCTTATAGTTCGGAGCCACTTGTTCATACGATGAGGTAATCGCCTATGAAAAGGGCTCCGAATCATGAATAACATCAAGTATAGCGACGTTATTTCTGTTCCATTGTTGAAGCGTAATTACTTGTTGTTAAACCAAGCTGTTACAGTTCGGCTTCAACTTTATTAGCCACTTCTTGAGAAACCCATGGGTGCCATACTTCTGGGAACTCACTCAAAAAATGCAAGCTCGCTTCTTCACCATCAGCTTGATTGTCTTCCACCCAAGCAAGTAGGGAGTTCATTTTGTCGTTTGTGAAGCCACGTTTAGTGAAGTAGTCATAAGCTTCAGGTGCACGTGACGCAAAACTCTCAGTGGTGATAGTGTGAACGGGTGAAGGCGGGTACATGGTCGCTTTAGGTGAATCACAGTCTTCTTTGGTGGTACAAGTTAAGAACTCTTGTTCATTAACACCACTACCAAAGTCAACTTTAACCATGTCGTATTTGCCTAGAACGGCAGTTGGCGCCCAGTAGTAACCAAACCAAGCTTCTTCGCGCTCATAAGCTTTTGCGATAGAGCCAGATAAGCCGGCACTCGAGCCTGGATCAACAATCGTGAAACCACTGTCTTCCAGCTCAAGAGCGTTAAACAAGTTTCCGGCACTGATCTGACAGTTCCAGCCTGCTGGGCAACTGTAAAATGCTGATGTATCTGGGTCTTCAGGGTGCTTAAATAAGCTAGCGTTTTTACGTACACCTTCGATGGTTGCCATCTCTGGGTATTGTTTAACTAAGTAAGCTGGAACCCAAAAGCCTTCTTCACCGCCATTCACAAGTGCTTTACCTGCATAGCGAAGACGTTTTTCTTGGACACCCTTGTCCAATGCGTCTTTTAAGCTGTTGCTCCAAAGTTCAGGTGCAACATCAGGCTGGCCTTTTTCAATCATGGATGTGCCTGTTGGCATGGTGTCGCCAGGGATAAGTTCGGCATCACACCCATAACCATGTTCTAGGATGAATTGGTCGATATTGGCGATCAGTGTTGCAGAGTTCCAGTTCATATCTGCGATTGTTACGCTGCCACATTCTCCAGCGTTAGCATTACCGCTGGCTGCTGCTACTAACAAAAATACGGAGCTTAACTTGTATTTCATATTGAGTTTCCTTTCTCTTTAATAATACAACTAAGGTAACCAAGGTAAATTGATTATCTAAATTGCTCGATGGTGATCCTTTCCGTGTATTTGAACCATTTGAGCAGAAGGAGGGATGGGTGAAGTTTGAATAGATAAATGTGCAAAGTCAGTGAAGTGTGATTTGCCAATTCATCCACTGTGTTTCAACAGCCATCGGATAACTTTGTCAAACTATTACAAATTCGTCAAAAACCACCTCTATTTATAATCTTAGGGAATAATCGTACGAATTCCATCTTTGATGCGATTTACATGGCACTTTAACCGTCTGTGTCACATTACCGATAAAGTTAGGCATGGGCGGTTGATTCTTGAAGGGTTTTAAAGGTGGTAAGACCACGCCCGAAGTGTATGAAATGCGTTGAGTGGTTTTTAAAATCGTATTTTTAACAATAATTTCGCCAAAAACACCCAACTTGGTTTTGGAGTGTTTGGGCGTAAAGTCCAATAGGAACCGTGGCTGTCAGGATTTACTGACAGCCATACAGTTGCACAAGAATACTAAGTTGCACACAAAAGCAATAGTTGTACAAAAAAGCTATCGTGGCGCAGAAAAGTTACATCGGTAGATTTAAAAACTCATTTTGGTAAAGCTTATTGGCCAAGCTATCGCGAAGTTTAGTTGGAAGGAATTTCATGCGATTGATTTGTCTTACCAACTCTTGTGCAAAGCTAGGTGTTTGTTTCATGTTCATCACACAACCCATAAGATTGATACTCTGCGCATCAAGCAGCTTTTTCGCTTGTTCTAGGTGGTGACTAGAGGTTTCACCATAGGCGACAACCATCAATGTACTATCACAAGCACTCGCGACAGATTGCGCCGGAATGTTGCCTTTGTTTATGTTGAGAAGTGGTGAGGTATCAATGATGACTCTGTCGTATTTGTCTAACCATTTGTTCACCACTTTTTGTAACGTTGTCGGATCTTTATAAGCCAATTGCGTTGATGCAATTTGTGGAGCAGGGACGCCGATAAACATACGATGAGACTCGACATGTTCAATTAACTGTCCCTGTTGATTGTCTTCCAACATGTTCAAATCTTTAAAACCAGGATTGTATAAGTTGAGGTCAACATAAAGCGTAGAATGACCAGCAAGGAGAAAACGTTCTGCTAATGCAGTTGCAACAGAGGTTACCCCGTCACCTGAGTGACAAGCAGTCACACAAATCGATTTCTGTCCGTTAAGTTCAGAAGCTAGATACAGTTGTTCTACTTCTGCTTGGATTGCTGAAATAGTCATTATAAAGCTCCTATTAAGACGATCATTGTTGTTAGACGTAATATGTCTTCTAGACCTACACGAGCTTTTTCCATAAAGCTCTCACGGCGATCTGGGATGTAGATAGTGTCACCAGCGCGCAGTACTGGTAGGTTGTAAATATTGGCTGTTTTACTGAATTCAACAAGGTCGAAGGTACGAGCTTGGCCTTGGCAACAAGACATATTCACAATGGTAATTTTCTCTACGTAAGCATTGTCGGTAGGGCCTGCCGCTTCTGCCAATATATCTAAAATGGTCATGTTGTCGTTAAACACATAGCGACCTGGGTTGTTAATCGCACCAAGCACACGAACGGTTTCTTCTTTCGGTGTGTCTAACCAGTTTTTACCTTTCTCCGGAATATAAATGGTGTCACCGGTAGTTACATTTGGCAGTAATGATTCGTCACCGGTTTCAAAGTAGAGCGATAGATTGAGTTTGCTTACTTTAGAGTAGGTTTTATCACGATGCGTGACACGAACGTTGTGTATATCGGCATCCTTAGTAGGCCCGTCAGCTGCAGACAAAATGTCAAGAAAGTGCATGTCTTTGGTGAAGCGGTAACGACCCGGTGCATTCACTTGTCCAAAAATGTAGATCGAAGCATCAGAGCTTTGACGTACCCATTGAGATTTATTGTCTGACGGATCTTGTGGCAAGTCGTGGACACGGACGATAGAGCCTGCACGAATTTGTGGCATCAGATCTCGTGGCGCACCATTTCTGATGAAATCATCAAGATTAAACACAACCAACTTTCTACCCGTCACGACTTCAATTTTCGATGTGTCAGCGCGTAGCGTGGGGCCGCCGACGTGTGCCAATAATCCCATGAAGTTCATTTCATCTGACCATTCTATACGACCAGGTCGATTCACCTCACCAATCACGTTAACTGCTCTGTCTGGTGCAATCTTTAACCAAGATTTCTCGTTCATGTCGGTTTTCTCAGGAACAAAGATCGCGTCACCGGCTTTAATATTCGGTGGGTTAGAGTTAGGTAAGCCTTCAGTGTAAGCCGCTAAATCGAATTTAAGTACTCGACCATCCGCTTTGATTACGCGTATTTGACGCGACTCTGCAAATCGAGTTGGGCCGCCAGCATTGGCAAGGATATCCATGAAGGTAGCGTCTCTCTTTCCTTCAAAAGCGCCAGGGGCAGCGACTTCACCCATAACGTAAACCATGTTTGCGCCGGATTTGATCTCTTCCTCTTGCTTCGGCACAAAAATCGTTGCACCTGGGCGTAAGATTGGAAGTAGGCTTTCGTCACCAGAATCCAAATAACGCTTAAGGTTGAACAGCGTAGGCGTATTATTTGAAATTACTCGGATTTGTTCAACACTGGCATAGCGAGTTACCCCGCCTGAACGCATTAATACGTCGACAAGGTCGGTATTCTCTTTGTAAGTGAACGAACCCGGCGCGTTAACCTCACCAAACACTTGAATCGAATTGCGAGAGTCAGCACTGTCACCTGAGTTTGCAAGCTTTGCTGCGTCAAACTCTTGCTCGATGTTACCGACTAGTGGGGAAGCTGGAACGAATAATGAATCCAGTGATTGCAGAGTAGGTAGTGTTGATTCATCACCTGAATCAAGGAATCGTTTGTAATTAAACTCTTTCTTGTCCGCACCTCGCTTAAGTATCAATTTGTCCAGTTGTGCACCGGGGCGTAATCCACCTGCTGCGTAGAGTGCCATTTGGATACTTGAGCCTAACGCCAGTGTGTATTCACCGGGTTGTTCTACATAACCTTGCACGTAGATGATAATTTGCTGCTCTTTTACATATACCGAAGCGTTTGAAAGATCTTTATAAGCGGTAGCCAGTGACTCTAAAACGACTTTGTTAAGTTGCTCGCTGTTATAACCCGCAACAAATACGGCACCCACTTCAGGAAGGGTAATTCGGCCGCGTTTATCCACTTGAAACCCTTTGTTCAACGTACTTTCACCGGGTACGTTGACTTGAATAAGGTCACCGACTTGAACCGCGTCTGAAAAATCTTCGTTAGCATTTACGAGGTTCGAAAGGCATAACGATAGGGTGATGATAAAAGCGATCAATAATTTCATAATCCACCTCCCATTTTCTCGGCATTTTTAGGGGAGATAACTTCAATACTCACTCTGCGGTTGGTTAAACGCGTACCGTCTGATTCGCCTTCAAAAAGAGGAACCGTTTCACCAACAGACACTGCTTTGATTCGCTGAGCACCTAAGCCAAAAATAGTTAGGTAGCGTTCGACTTGTTTAGCACGTCCAAGTGCCAAGTCATCGTTATATTCTTCGGTACCCGTGGCATCGGCATGGCCGGTAACAACAAGGTCTAGAGATTTATGTTCTTTCAGTAGCGTCGTTGCCTCGGCAAGTCGTCCCATGTATTTGGGATTGACTTCAGTAGAGTTTTCCGCAAATTGGTTGTCAACATTAAGCAGGTCGTACAACTGCTCGATAACCGACAATTGCATTCTAAATTGGTTTTCATTTTTTGGTGGTTCACAACGGGCTTGTGACGTTACGTAGTCCAGTTGAACTTCAAGTTCGTTTAAGCGTTTTCTTTGAATGACTAGGTCGTTGGCCGCATCTAGCAGCAGGCCACCTTGTAGTTCGCGAGCGATACGATTTTGCTTTTCTATCGCTTGCACAACAGCAGCGGGGAAGCACCAGCGGGCGCCTTCTTGAATCAAGGCATCAAGATGTAATTTGGCCAGTTGCCAATCAAAACGTAATCCGTGTTCAGGACCAAGAGGTTCGTCTGGCATGACAGGAGAAAAGTCGGAATTTTGGTAATTAATAGAGTCATAACTTTCAGCCAAGCCGCCAGTGCCTTGTTCAGGATAGCTAGTACAGCCACCTAGAACTAAAGCAGACAGAGAAAGGGCTATGTAGCTTTTCAGTATTTTCATGCCAACGTCCTATGTTTTTACTTTTTATTATTATGTTTTGTTACTTCTAGCTTAGTGGATCTTCATGAATTTGTAGGATTTTTTGAATTTACTGGGATAGCGTGGCCAATACGTAACAAGTTCATAATTTCAAGAGGCTGACCAGTCACATTTTCAAGTCGCATGTTGCGTTCGCGTTCAGTTAAGCGTTTGAACATGTAAACAATCGCGCCAACACCAGATGAATCTAAAAACTCAACTTGGCTAAAATCGACTTCGATTTCAGGGTGGCCGTCATTTGAGATTACATCGTCAATATCAGTCTGAGCATCACGGCTTCCCGCTGCGTCTAAATCACCGAAGATAGAAAGAGTTAGTGTGGTTGTATTCAAATCAATCTTACGTAGTTCCATAGCGATATCTCCTTTTAAGTATGTATGAACAAGTGCATTGAATGTGCCAACTTTTATATTCATATTTTTCAACAACTTAAATCGACTGCTAATCTCTATCTCATATTGAGAAAGTTGGTTTCTCAATATGAGAACTAAAAATGGGTGAACATTTGAGACCCATAAGTCATTAATTATATGAATGAAATTGAAAGTTAAATAAGGTTGGTGTGTGGATCGCATCTTCTAGCAAAGGTTGTCTACCTACGTGTCAGAACGCTTAGGATTAAAGGCGTTTGTTGACCACTACAGATATCAATACGGAGCAGATGATGAGATTAACAAAATTGGCGATAGCCACTCTATGGGCGTGTTCGCTTACATCTCATTCATCCTATTTACCGCCTGATCATCTGGTGCTCGCAAACACATACCAGCAAGGCATTGATGTGTCTGAATACTGGAAGAGTGAAAAACTCGATGGGATTAGAGCGCTGTGGGACGGGCAGCATCTTTATACACGCAACGGGAATCGTATATACTCACCGAAGTGGTTTACAAAAAACTTACCGAAGGTACACCTTGAAGGGGAGCTCTGGGCAGGAAGAGGCAAGTTCCACTTAGTCCAATCTACCGTCCTCGATCACACACCTAGTGATGCTGCGTGGCGCCAAATAGACTTGATGCTGTTTGATATGCCAGGGGCTACTGGCGATTATCAAAAGCGCTATTACAACATATTGCATTGGGTAAGTGTGATTGGAGAACCTCATATCAGCTACATCGAACATGTACCTATTCAAAATGAAGAAGCTTTGTTTTATCAATTAGACAATGTCGATGAACGTAATGGCGAAGGTTTGATGCTCAGAAAGATCACCAGTCGTTATCAAGCAGGTCGAAGCAATGACCTGTTAAAACTAAAAAGGCATCACGATGCCGAAGCCACAGTTATTGGCTACAAAGGCGGGACAGGGAAGTATAAAGGGATGATGGGTTCGATTTTGGTTCACACGGAAGAAGGGGTTGAGTTTTATATCGGAAGCGGGTTCAGTGATCAAATGAGACTTGCGCCGCCTGAGATCGGCAGCCGTATTACCTTTCGCTACAATGGCTTTACTCAAAATGGAAAACCCAAGTTTGCGCGCTTCGTTAGAGAAAAGAGTGAGTATTAATACCAATCAGATTGTTCAGTACAATATAGTCATACACACAGTAAACGAAAAAGAGCTCTGAATATCAGAGCTCTTTTTCGTATTCAATATCAGGGATACCGGTTGAGTGAGTTAGAACTCAGCGAGAGCTAAATTCTAACTGCACATCGTCGTCTTGTTTGTGCATCCAGTGCAGACGCATACCTAGCATAATAGCTGCAGACGTTAGACCAACAATGAACCCAACCCAGAAACCGTGCGCGCCCATAGGCTCAACAATCCAATCTTTCATTCCTAAAATGTAACCAATAGGAAGACCAAGCAACCAGTAAGCAACGAAAGTAATGTTGAAGATCGAACGCATGTCTTTGTATCCACGCAAAGCCCCTGCAGCGATAACTTGGATTGCGTCAGTACATTGATAAACTGCAGCGAACAATAGTAATTGCATTGCAACAGTAATTACCGCCGTATTCTCTGTGTACAGTAACGAAACTTGCTCTCTGAATAGTACCGTCAATGTAGCTGTCATTAGGGCTGTGACTAAACCAACAATGATTCCCACGTGTGTCGCGATTTTCGCTCCTTCAGTGTTGTTTTCACCCAACTTATGACCAACACGAATACTCACGGCGGCACCGATACTCATTGGTATCATAAATATCAGTGACGAGAAGTTAATTGCAACCTGGTGTGCGGCGACAACCAAAGACCCAAGAGGGGCAACCAACAGAGAAACAACAGCGAATAACGTCACCTCAAAGAAGATAGCAGCAGCAACTGGAAAGCCCAGTTTAAACAAACGAATTTGTGCTTTGAGCTGAGGTTTGTGGAACGTACCGAAGATATTGATTTTAGCCAAACGCTTTGATGTTAAAACGTAAGCGAACAGCAGAGCAAACATCACCCAATATACGATAGCCGTTGCAACTCCACAGCCAACACCACCTAGAGCGGGAGCGCCAAGCTTTCCGTATACGAACATCCAGTTAAGCGGGATGTTTAATAGCAAGCCAATAAAACCAATCACCATTGCAGGCTTAGTTAAAGACATACCATCTGTAAAGCTTCTCAATGTTTGGAACAACAAAAATGCAGGGACAGCAAACATCACCGCATTCATATAACCGATGGTTTTTTCTGCCATGAGTTGTTCTATGTCCATCCACTCCAATATCAGTTGTGTCTGAAAAAGTACGCCAATGATTGGAAGGGAGATGACAAGCGCTAAAAACGCACCTTGTTGAATCTCAAATGGAATTTTTACTTGTCTACCAGAACCATGTAGTTGTGCAACGACAGGAACCAACGCCATCAACAGACCCACACCAAATAAGATTGATGGTAGCCAGATACTTGCTGCAATCGAAACCGCCGCCATATCGATAGCACTTACACCACCGGCCATTACGGTATCGACAAAACCCATTCCAGTTTGTGCAACAGATGCGATCAATACTGGGGTCGCAAGTTTGATTAGATTCGAGGATTCTTCTTTGTAACGATGCACAAACAACTCCAAATAAGAGGGAAAATTAGAATAATAGTGTAGGAAAGGACATTCTGAAGGAATCAGAGACAATGATCTTAAGCTTCCACTGGACGAATCATAAAGAAATGTCACAATAACTGCTATGAAAAACTGTTATTAGGGCGTGTTGATCTTTCGAGCTGATTTTTGCAGCGAGTTGCTGGGTGTTTATACAAGGCAGAGGCTTCGATGTGTAGCTAGCCTACATGAGAAGCAGATAACGTAGTAAAAATGACCAGCAAACGCTGCCCGAAGGGTTCGAGCTGGGCGCCCCCGCAAAAAGCGTTTTACTCTTTGTTGAGGGAGATTTGCTTAGGATGACTAGGCTACTTCCCCCTCGCCGCGATTAAAACGCTTTTATCTCGAACAAAATTTAACCGAGAAAGGTCAACACGCCCTAGAATGCTAAATAGGAATCTTATGTTTACAGGTATCGTTCAAGGCATGGCAACACTGGTTGCTATAAACAAAAAAGAGTTGTTTCAGACTCATACCATTGAGCTAAGCGACGAAATGGTTGAGGGATTAGCGATTGGTGCCTCAGTAGCTCATAACGGTTGTTGCTTAACGGTAACGGAAATTTCGGGCAATCAGATTGCTTTTGATTTAATGCAAGCCACATTGCGATTGACGAACTTGGGCCAACTGAATGTTGGTGATAAAGTGAATGTTGAGCGAGCAGCAAAATTTGGTGATGAAATTGGCGGGCATAGTATGTCTGGCCACATTACGTTGATGGCGAACTTAGTGGATGTGATCAAGACTGAAAACAACCGCACGCTTTGGTTTGAGTTGCCACAAGAATCAATGAAGTATGTATTGAGCAAGGGTTATATTGGCGTTGATGGTTGTTCATTAACGATAGGTGAAGTGGAAGAGAACCGTTTCTCTGTACACTTAATTCCTGAAACGCTAAATCGCACTTTGTTTGGCAGCCGCGAAATAGGCGACCAAGTAAATATTGAGTTTGATCCTCAAACACAAGCGATTGTTGATACTGTTGAGCGCGTGCTAGCAAACCAGACGTCGTAGTAGCGGTTCATCAATAACACTTGCCCAAAAAGCGTTGACTAAGTAAAAGTCGAAGATATTAAAAAAGAGCACATTAAGTGCTCTTTTTTTATTTTTGTGTTTTTCTAGGCTAGCTTCAAAATCGAGGTGTAGCTTTAAATCGAGGTGTAGAGCCAACTCGACAAGAGAGTAGGTGTTAGAAAACTTGTTCGTCGTCTGCATCAATTGAAAGATGGATTCTGTCTCTCAATTCATCAACCTGCATGTCCAGATGAATAGCATTGCAACATGCAGGGCAATCGTCATAAAAATCTTGGCTCCCATTAGAAGCATCCAGCGTTATGCTAATTGCATGACCACAATGGGGGCAAGAAACATGTTTCTCTGTGTATTTATGCATGGCGAATTCTCCTCACTGTAACTTGCACTAATCGTAGTAGCTTGTATGGGGCGTAACAAATAGCGATATCGAACGTTGCACTTATATCGATCGCAGTAGCTAGCTGTGATTGGTGTTAAACGGCCTGTATCTTCTGAATACACGCCTCAGTTTGTGCTAAATACTCGCCGCCAAATTGATTGCAGTGGTTGAGAAGATGGTACAAATTATAAATGTCTTTCCGATCAGTATAGCCAACGTCGAGTGGATTGATGCTCTGGTAACCTTCATAAAACTCTTTTGAAAACCCTTCAAACAGTTCAGTTAGCGCTAAATCACATTCATGATCGCCCCAATAACAAGCGGGATCATAACAGATTGGCCCAAAGGCTGAGTTAGCAACATTACCGTTCCAAAGATCGCCATGAAGCAAAGAAGGGCGAGGGTTGTGGCCTGCAAGACGCATATTCACTACATCAACAATGTCATCGATATCGCCGAATTCGATGCCTTTTTCTTTTAACAATTGCAGTTGGAAGCCAATGCGTTGCTCAGAGAAAAAACGCCCCCATTTCTTATGCCAAGGGTTGGGTTGAAGGGTGCTACCAATATAATTGTCTTGGTCACAACCAAACTCTTTCTGTTCACCCCATTGATGCAATTGAGCAAGTTGAACGCCAAAGTCATAGCTATTATTGCTTGTTTCAAGCGGCTTGGTCGGCAAGTAATTAAGGATAATGAACGAGCATTCTTTGGTTTTACCAATCAGTACCAACTCAGGAACATAAACGGTAGAAGTTTCTCTTAACAAGCGTAAGTTCTCAGCTTCAATTTCAAACTTAGGTAAAAATTCTCGCTGGTTCACTTTTACAAAATAACGTTCGTTACCATCGCTAATCATATAGCAATCGTTAATGTCGCCACCAGAAACCTTGGTTCGTTCAGTTATCTGGAAGTTAAATAGAAGAGTATCTGAAAGTTGTTGAGAAATGGCCTGCCACATAGGAAATCCTCAAAGACTGAAGGTTAGAAATACTGTTTGTTTACTAGAAATAGTTTAGGATAAATCTGAGCAATTTATAGACGCACTCGTCAATGTTCTTGGCTCTTCTTCAACTAATGTAGAATCAATTGGCTGATTTGTGAACTCGAACTGATTCAAGCCCTTTGAAATCAAAACAAAAATTGAGAACGATGTAAGGAAATAGTTTGGAACTAATCTCACGGCATGATGATTTTCATACAATAGAATCGCAGAAATAGGTTGAGATTATTTTTCACTATATTTTAGGTGTGTTTGGTGAAGTTAGGGTGTTTTGATTGAAATTTAAGCTTAAATGCTAACTCGGATCACTTTAATACAGTTTTTAGTAATAAAGAGATGACAAACAGACTCATATACATAGTATTAGGTAGGTACATATTAATCTGCTCTTGAGCTTAAACGGAGATTTATTGTGGTTGTAGAAACCGATGGCTATTTGGCTTTGATCGAACACTTATCATTTAACCTAGATGTCTTTACTAATAGTAATGGTGATACAGGAAATGAAAGTGTCGAAGACATCATCACTGACATGATATCAACAAACATCATGGCTATTTTCGAGCAAAACCCTGAGTTACATTCAAGCGTTCGTTTTCAACTATTGAAAGAAGCGGATTCAGTGGTGGCTGATTTAGGTGAAGTGTTAGCTGGTGTATGGTCAAAAAAAGCGACTAACGAACAAATTGTATTCTTAGATGAATACATCGCATTAGTGAAGAATCTGTTTGATACTGCGGTCGCTCAATACGACTAATTAGCTTCTAGTACATTTTCTAGGCTAAACAGCGATAGGCGTTTAAATAGTACCTTCAAAGCAACTGTGTTATCAGTTAATCTTTTAATCACTATAAACGCCTAAAATGCCAAAACTTAGAGGCCCAATAAGGGTTATCCAATCTCGATATAATGACACCTTTCGATGTCGAAGCATGTAGGAATTGATTGTTTCCTAAATATACACCGACGTGTCGTACCGTCATCGATGTTTTGAAAAACACCAAGTCACCACTTATTGCCTGTCCATACGCTATTTCCTTTCCCTTTTTAACTTGATCTTTTGTGGTTCTCGGTAAGGCTTGCTGGGTCGCAGTTTGCACTGCGATTTGAACGAAAGCAGAGCAATCTACGCCTCTAAATGAAGTCCCACCGAAATGATATGGCACACCTTTCCACTGTTCATACACACTCATATACGCATTGGTCGTTGATTGCTCTAACTTTGGCAGAGGCTTGTGTGCGGTTTGACTAAGCTGAGAAGGGGATGGCGTCGAGCTACAAGCAGCCAATGTTGCTAAAGTTATTGTAACTACAGCCATTTTTCTGAATTTCATATGTAACTCTTCTGACAAAAAACTGAAATATAAACGTCATCAAGGACTTCTAGTATACGAACTAACTTAAGGATATCTTTTTTCGTAGTCAAACTGGATTTCACATGCCCGACACAAATTTATCAATAAAACCTTCACGTTATACATTCTCGCTCATTCAAACCGTCACCGCTGTATTTATTTCCATTCTTTTGCTCGTCATCTTTTTATCTTTGGTCAGTCTCCGAGGCGTCGATCGGGTCGGGGGCCATTTTGAAGCACTTTCGGAACAAGCATTACCTCTTGCATTAAACAACGCCGAATTAACACAAAGCGTGTTGGAGCAGGTAAAACTTCTTACTTATAGCACCCAATCAACCGACCTAAATACGCTTAACACAACAGGCAACTCGATCGACGTGTTAGTTGCCGAAAGTAACCAAACGCTAGAAGAACTCCTCTTCATATCCCAATCTTTTCCTGACGCGATTTCCGTTGAACAAAAACAAGACTTAACCGAGAACATGGCGACCTTACAATTGATGACTAGCCAAGTGTTGTCTTCTCAAATTGAAATTCAGAATAAGCAAAACCTCATCGATGGCCAAGTCACTGAGTTTCGCTATGGTGTGAGTTCTATCGGACCTGAAATGAACCGTATCAGTTCTTTCCTTGTTCAGAACAACCCAGAGGCTTCCGATGCGGCTAACCGATTCACAGCGAGTGCTTCTGCAATGGCGAACACCTTCCTAATGTTGATGATGCAATCAGACTTAGAAAAAGCGCAAGACGAATACAGAGAGCTTCGAAATCGAATTGCAGGCATTAACCTCGCGTATGATGACTTTTCTGAATGGCATCCAGACATCGTAGAGTTCGCAAGCTTAACAGCGCCTTATGAGATGGTTAAATCTGGCTTTGCAGATAACGGTGTATTAAGACAAATCCTGCAAAAGCTAGAACTTGTTGAGCAACAAGAAGCCGACTTAGCAAAAGTCATCTATCTGGCTAACACCGTGATAGGGACCTTAAATCAACTATCGAACACCGCTTCCATTTTAATTGATGAAAGCGAGTTTGTGGTCAATCAGACAATTGCGACGATAGACAAAGTACTATTTATTAGCGGATTAGTGATAACGGCCATCATTTCTATTTCATGGTTCGTATTGCGTCACTGGGTGAACAAAGGACTCAGGAACATTACTCAACAAATGAGCTTACTCGCGGAACACGATTTTTCAAAACAGAGTCAATTAGTTGGCCCATTGGAATTGCAAGTTATCGCATCAAAACTTAATTCTGTTGTCGACTCAACCGCTGATTCGGTGCGCTTGGTAACACGAAACTGTGAAACGCTTTATCAAACCGCGGAAGTCAGTCACGATGCCGCAGAGCAAACTAACTCAAGCTTACACGAGCAAAATGAATCACTTCAAAACATGATTACCACCATTACAGAGCTTGAAGCATCTATTGGTGAAATTGCACGTATTTCTAACGCCTCGAATGATGACGCCCAGCTTGCTGAAAGTGAGTCAGTAACAGGGAGTCAAGTTGTTGGACTTAACCAGCAGCGACTGCATGCACTAGAACACTCTCTAAGCATGAATGAAGAATCGATGGCCGACTTAGACGGGCGTGTTAAACAGATTCGCGAAATGGTCGACATGATCAGCGGCATTGCTGACAACACTAACTTACTCGCATTGAATGCAGCAATAGAAGCAGCTCGAGCAGGAGATCAAGGCCGAGGCTTTGCAGTGGTCGCCGATGAAGTAAGAAAACTAGCCAGCGATACTTCCCAGCAAACCACTAATATTCGAAATATGATGAATGAATTGGTAGCAGCAGCTGATCGCTCACGGGCGTCTGTAACAGAGTCGAGAAACGAAATGGCGAATGCACTGGAAACCAGTGGAGATGTGAAACAAGCGTTTGAAAAAATCGAGGTAGCGGTTAGCCAGATTAAAGGACGTGTTGAACAAATCATGGTGGCGACTGAGCAACAGGCACGTGCAACGGTGGATGTGACACATTCGATCACTCGTGTTTCTGAACAAGGCGAGAATACTAAGTTACAGCTTGAATCCATGATCGAGAGTTCAGAGCAAGTCGGAGAGATAGCAGGGCACCAACAAGCTATGCTTCATAAATACGTGTTGAAATAAACGAGCGTGCTGAGTTAAGCCTGACAGCATAATAGTTGAAGCACCAAGTACGCTTAAATTCCTATTGATACAGAAACGCCCTTAAGTTTTCACAAGAATCTAAGGGCGTTTTGCTTTGGTATTAAGCTTGGTTTGTTATGGAGACGGGTTTGTTATTAAGATAGGTTTGACCTCAGTTTAAACTTGAGACTCAACTGAATTCGAACCTAGTCTTTCGTTGTCGGGAATCGTGCAAATGGCTGACGTAGCATTAAGTCTAACCGTTGCTCTTTACCATCTTGAATCTCTGGAACGCCAATCTGAACGTTATCATGGCCAAGCTTAGGTTGAGCGCGATAGGTTTTGAACCAAATGTCCCACACCGATAAGAAAAAACCAAAGTTTGAGTGCGTTTCCTTAACAATGACCGAGTGATGAACTCGGTGCATGTCTGGTGTCACAATCACTTTTCTCAATCGCTTATCAATCCACAGTGGCAGACGCGCATTGCTGTGGTTAAACATCGCGCTGGCGTTAAGAACAATTTCAAAGATGACAACAGCGATGACAGGTATACCAAGCGCGATCACTAAACTCACTTTAATCAGCATTGAAATAATCATCTCGATTGGATGAAAACGAGTTCCGGTTGTGACATCAATATCTAGATCTGCATGATGAACTCGGTGTAACTTCCATAGCCATGAAACACGGTGAAACACCAAATGCTGCAGGTAAATAGCGCAATCTAACAGTAAAACACAGATGAGAATGCTGAGTTCTTTAGGAAGTGACAGGGTATTGAATAGACCCCATTGGCTTTCTTGTGCGATAACCGCCGCTTGAAATGCTGCGATTGGAATTAGAGTGGCTAATAGAAAACTGTTTAAAGCAACCAACGCAAAGTTGTTTCCCCAACGAAACCATTTACTCTGAGTCAGCGTTTTACGTGGAAAGCGGTACTCCCAAAGCGCACATGATCCAAAAACGACAATAAAACAAACAAGGCGAAGCAGGGATGGGTCTTGCATGGGAATTCCTTCTATCATTCTAGGGTCACTGTAAGTACAATCGTGCCACTTTTCTAGATCTATCGTTATTGTCCATGAGAATCCACGCTTTTCACCGTTTATATCAACACCGTTTATCCATTGCTACTAAGCCGTTTAATGCGCGCGGGTGTAAAGTAGTGCGATGTGAGTTCTGTAAAATAAAACAAGACAGCTGTATCTGCGAGCATCAACCTAACATTGATACGAACGTCGCGACTATGTTGATCTTGTCAGACAACGAAATCTTAAAACCAAGTAACACCGGTCGTTTAATTGTTGATACGGTAAAAGACAGTTACGCCTACCTTTGGCATCGTACTGAGCCAAATCAAGAGATGTTGGATGTTCTAAAAGACGACAAATACCAACCTGTGATCGTGTTCCCTGAAGACTATACCGACGACAAAACACGCGTGGTTCAAGATCTGCCACAAATGCGTGACCCAAACAAAACACTATTGCTGATCTTTATTGATGGTAGCTGGCGCGAGGCACGTCGAATTTTTCGTCGCTCAGAATATCTGCAAGATTTACCTGTGTTATCGATTGAGCCTGAGTCAGTTTCTCAATACATGATGCGAAAGTCAGACAACGAACAACATCTTTCGACAGCAGAAGTGGCGAGCTTGGTTTTGAAACAGGCTGGTGAAGAGCAGGGTGCCAAGACTTTACAGCTATGGTTTGAGACATTTCGGGAAAGTTACATGTTAAGTAAGACACGTTATAAGTCAGATCCAACCAAACCGAGCCTGAATGCTTTCATAGATCATACTAAAAGTGAGAAGTCACTCTAACCTTTAACCGCTTTGTGCTGACTTGTTGTTCAAACAAACTCAAACACGGAATAAGTTTGTCATCTATCACGGTTTGTAGGGGGAGTGTTATGGATAATGCTCTTTAGTTGTTTATTTACAAAAATTTATTTGCCCGAATTTAGGGAAAAATTGGAGAGATTTCATGTATTACGGCTTCGATGTTGGCGGCACAAAGATTGAGTTTGGTGCATTCAATGAAAAACTTGAGCGAGTAGCGACAGAACGCGTACCAACGCCCACTGAAGATTATCAACTGCTACTTGATACAATTGCTGGTTTGGTAAAGAAGTACGACAACGAATTTTCTTGCGAAGGCAAAATTGGTCTTGGTCTTCCTGGAATGGAAGATGCTGACGACGGCACAATGCTGGTTGTTAACGTACCAGCTTCAACGGGGAAACCACTACGCAAAGACCTAGAAGCGCTTATTGGTCGTAGTGTCAAAATTGAAAATGATGCAAACTGTTTTGCGCTTTCAGAAGCGTGGGATGATGAACTTAAAGACGAACCATCAGTAGCAGGCCTAATTCTAGGTACAGGCTTCGGTGGCGGTTTAGTTTATGAAGGTAAAGTGTTCTCTGGTCGTAACCACGTTGCTGGTGAATTAGGTCATATGCGCCTTCCTCTAGATGCTTGGTTCCACCTTGGCGACAACGCACCGCTACTGGGTTGTGGTTGTGGTAAGAAAGGTTGTTTAGACAGTTACTTATCGGGTCGCGGCTTCGAACTGATTTACGAGCACTACTTCGGTGAGAAGAAGAAAGCGATCGAGATCATTCAAGCATACAACGAAGGCGAATCAAAAGCCGCTGAGCACGTAGATCGCTTTATGGAGCTATTGGCTATCTGTTTTGCAAACCTGTTTACGGGTCTTGACCCACACGTTGTTGCACTGGGTGGCGGACTTTCAAACTTCGAACTTATCTACGAAGAGATGCCAAAGCGTATCCCTAAATACCTACTGTCTGTAGCGAAGTGTCCGAAAATCATCAAAGCGAAACACGGTGATTCAGGCGGTGTTCGTGGCGCTGCATTCCTTAACATTAAGTAATCGTTACTTACCGTTAAGCTAGCTAAGGTTAGATAGTTAAAAAGAACAACTAAAAATGCCGCAATCTCGAAAGAGGTTGCGGCATTTTTTATTGTTCAGTGTTTTCGTTTCTTCAGCTCTTAGCTCTAATTACAAACGAAAAGCTAGAAGCTACATATCAAGAAAAAGAGCCAGAGGGCTTACTTCTTCTTTTTACCAACACCAAGGTTGTCTTTTTGCTTCAATGTAAGCTTAGTAAAACCAAGCTTACGGAAATAGTTGTCTTGGTAGTTACGAACCGCTTTAGTATCAGAAATGAACTCAAGCTGCTGCTCAGTTTTTAGATACTCAGTGATGTCGATACCTTCAGCGGCTGCAACAGCTTCTTGGATCGTGCGGTGTTCTTGTTTCGAAAACAATAACTCTTTGTCTTCATCTTTATAAGTGTACAGAATGGTACGAGCCATGGTGCTCTCCAATATAATTATTACTTTGCGCGCACTCTACATAAAAACAGTACGCCACTCAAGATAATGATAGGAAATTACCACTTATTAGCCTCATGAATGGAATGTGTAATAAGCATTTTGTGGTATACTATTCGTTATTTTTTAATCTGGCTGACTTAAACGGAACTTATGAGCAATACGCTTTACCCAAAGATCATGGGAATTATAACGCGAATCCAGAACTACCCTGGAATCAAAGGATTAAAAGAAGTCGAAGACAGAATAACGAGTCTATGCGAAGCTAATAATCAACCGATCCCGGATTCAATCGCGCTTTTCCTTAAAGGTTTCACAAGCTATCGCCACGATAACCTTTCTGACGCTGCTGAGCATTATAAAGCCTGCCTAAACGTCATTGCTCCTGAAGAAATTCAACTATATGTATTTGTCATCGGGTTACTTGCGTCTACCCACAACATTCGTGGTGATTATCAATCAGCGTATGCTTGTTACTCAGAAACACTAGAAAACTTACACCTAGTTGATGACAATTTTAAGTCACTTATATTCTGTAATCTAAGTGACTTGCACTTAAGCTTAGAAAAATACGAACAAGCGAAGCAATATGCTCGTAAAGCCATTATTTCATCTCAAAATGCGAATCGCCTGTTAGATTGTGCTGTCAGCCATTTAAACCTAGCCTATAGCTGTGCATATACAAATGAGTTTGAGCAAGCGGTTAGCGCCATTATGGAAGCGAAAAGAATAGGCACCTCGCTTTCTAGTCACAGGACGATAGCTCTTTGTCATAGTTACCTAGGGCAAACCATGCTCTTGTAGGGAGGCTTCGATGATAGTGATGTATTAGATGCATTTTATCAGGCAGAAGAGCACTTCAAAAAATCGAGAGATGAGCATAATCGAAAAGAAAATTTGGTTTACTGGTTTCAATTCTTAGAAGGCATTGGAGAGCGAGAACAAGCAAAAGTAGGGTGCGCTTTTCTCGAACAGAATTTTGATCTAAAGAGTAGTTACCGTTCTTATGCTATCTATGCCCAAACTAAGGCGAAGCTCTTTCGAGATGAAGAGGATTGGTCTGGTTTAGCGGCACTTCAAACTCAGCATGTGGATCTTTTAGAAAAACACATGAGAAGTTATGAGCGCGAACAGAGCGAACGTATTCTAGAAGGGGTAGGTACCATTCAGAGTAAGAAGAAAAATGACGTTCTGACTCAAATGCAAAAATATATGGGTGCGCTCACTGATATTGGTCAATTCATAGCAACCGCTGCAGATTTAGAAAGCGTACTGCCTGAGATACTCCATAAGATAAATATGATTCTACCAACATCTGAGTTTGGGATTGCTATGTATGACGATAAATCAGACATACTCGACTACCGCTATTTTGTTGATACTCAAGGATTAATACCGAACCTAAAAGTAGTTTGCCAAGAGAACCAAACCATTGGTACGTATGTGATTCGCAAGCGAGCTACCGTTCATTTTAATAGCGCGACAGATGCGGCTCTAGAACCCTATATCGGTAAAACCACACAAGACGATAATTTCGTTACGTTTCGTGGCGAGCTTGATACTAACTCAATGATTCTAACGCCAATCATTCTTAATGAAAAATTAATCGGCTTTCTGTCAGTTCAGCATCATCTACCAAACCAATATCAGGAACACCACTGTCAGCTTATAGAACATTTAGCTAGCTTTATTGCCGTGTCGCTAGAAAATCAAAAGCAACGACAGCGTTTAGAAAGTGCGAATCAAACACTCGAAATCTTGAGTACTACTGACCCACTAACAGGTCTAGCTAATAGATATCAATTAGATAACATCACGCCAGTCTTAATACATAACGCTTACTACCAAAAACAATCTCTAGCGGTCCTTATGATCGATGTTGACGAGTATAAAGCTTATAACGATTTTCATGGGCATTTAGAGGGCGACGAAGCGCTTCGTATTATCAGTCGCTTACTTAAAAAAACATTCACAACCAAGAATGACTACCTTTTCAGATATGGCGGTGATGAGTTCATGGCGATTTGCTTCGGACAGAGTAGTAGTGATATTGAAAATAAGGTTGTCACTCTGCGAAAGATGTTAAATGAAGTCAAATTAGCAAACCCTAAAGCTCTCTATGCGGAACAATTAACACTCTCTATTGGTGGGGTTAACGTCGACTTAGCCAGTGACAATGTGGATCGAAACTTTAAAATGATTTGTGATATTGCAGACAAACAGCTCTATCAAATCAAAGAAAATGGCCGTAACAACTATAATTTGGTCGATTGCAGATTACTTAAAGTCGAGCTTGTTTAGTTCAACTCTGTATACAACCCCCCATAAAAAGAAAGCCCCTGATATCCAATATCAGGGGCTTCATCTATTTAGAGTATGTATTACTCTGAATTCGCTAGCTTAAAGCTAACAATCTTGTTTATTTACACACGACCTTGCAAAGGAATGATCGTCACCGTTTCACCGGCTTTTACAGTGTCTACCGCTGGTGAAATCTCGATTAGACAGTTTGCTTCGCTCATTGAACGTAGAATACCTGAACCTTGCTTACCGGTTGTTTTTACTTCAAGCACGCCTGATTCGTTCATTGAGAACACGCCACGGCTGAACTCAGTACGACCTTGACGAGAACGTAATTGCTCAGTCGCTATCGCGTTCGCTTTCACTGGTGTCCAGTTAGTTTGACCTTGTAGCTTGCGGATTGCAGGTTCTACAAAGTTAATGAACGACACCATCACGGCTACTGGGTTGCCAGGTAAACCGAAGAAAGGTTTGTCTTCAATTTTGCCGTAAGCAAGAGGGCGACCTGGACGCATGTTGATACGCCAGAAGTTAATCTCACCCAACTTATCTAACGCGAGTTTGATGTAGTCAGCATCACCAACAGACACGCCACCAGAAGTCAGAACCATATCGGTCTCTAACGACGCAGCATGAAGTACATCCATCATCTTTTGTTCGTCATCTTCGATAATGCCGTAATCAACGATGTCGCAACCTAGCTTTTGAAGCATGCCGATGATAGTGAAACGGTTCGAGTCGTAGATAGAGTTTGGCTTTTGCTCAACGCCCGGTGCCTGAACTTCATCACCCGTTGAGAACACACCCACCTTCACTTTACGCAGAACAGGGCAGGTACCGAAACCTAACGACGCCATCATACCCATTTCTGGTGCTTCGATGCGTGTGCCACGTGTAAAGACAGGTTGGCCAATTTCTAAATCTTCACCGGCCATACGGACATTTTGTCCAACGGAGATTTTCGCGTCTGGGAAGCTAACTTTATCGCCATCTTGCACGGCTTGCTCACGCATCACAACAACATCAACGCCATCTGGCATTGGTGCACCCGTCATGATCTTAACAGCTTCACCTTGTTGAACGGTTTTGTCGTAGCTGTGACCAGCCATAACTTCAGCAACAATGTTGTAGCTATCCAATTCAAGATCTTCACTACGAATCGCGTAGCCATCCATTGCAGAATTAGTATTCTGTGGGACGTTGATTGGCGAGATCACATCTTCAGCCAACACACGACCGTAGCCTTGCAGTAATTCAACACTCTCTGTGAGATCAAGCGCGTCAATGCTATCAACAATCTTTTGTTGGCCCTGAGTTACGGTTAAACCTGCTGGAGAGAACGAATCACAACACACCGCGGGCGCTGCGTCTTTTGAAGATGAGCATGACGCTGCTTTGCCTTTTGTAGAGGAAAGGTCAAAGGACTGCGCGTAATCGATGATGAAATCACGAATCGCTTCTAAGTCGTTGATCGACATTTGAGGTAAGTCAGATTCAACGTGGCTATCAGCAGCAATAGCAATGATGTTGTCATCGTTTTGGTACAACCAAGGTTTACCCACTTCATCACGGTGAAGCTCGATTTTAGGGAAAGCAATGTTCTTACAGCCTTCAACCAAAATCAGATCAAGTGTGTTGGTATCAAAACGAGTCAACAGGTAATCAAAATCGGCTTCTGCTTCTGGAGTCTCAGTCATCATCACATGACGGTTACGCGAAGCTATCAGCATTTGATTTGCGCCCGCTTTGCGTAAACGGTAGCTGTCTTTGCCCGGCTTATCGACATCAAAATCGTGGTGAGCATGTTTTAGCACACCAACTTTTAAACCCGACTCTGTCAATAAAGGAAGCAGAGCTTCTAATACGGTTGTTTTGCCTGTGCCACTGTAAGCAGCAAACCCCAATAGAGGAAGGTTAGGGCGTTGTTTAGAATCTTTCATTATTGAAGCGTTCCGAATTGGGTGAGTTCTTCTGGCGTGTTGAGATTAACAAAGCAGTTAGGAGAATCGCTAAAATCAACGTATTCCGTGACACACTCTTTGTACAGCAAGATAATTTTACGATCACCACGTTCCAAAAACGCTTCTAACTTTGGTAGAACACGTTTGTGGAATAGGGTGAATACTGGTTGCTTAAATTCGCCATCATGCGCGACAAGAATGTCGCTGTCTTCTTTTACTGCTGCACAAAAACGTTCAACAAGGTCATCACTAATCTGTGGGCTGTCGCAAGGGACAAAGCCGACCCAATCTGTGCTCGCGTTTTTAAGGCCAGCATGAATGCCGCCCAATGGGCCTGGATAGTCAGGGAAAGAATCGGAAACAACCGGTGCAAATGCTTGGTAACTGTCTAAGTTACGGTTGGCATTGATGGTAATGCTGACATCTTGTTGTGACAGCTTGTTAATAACGTATTGAATGAGCGGAGAACCGTTGAGCTCAACGAGTCCTTTATCTTTTCCGCCCATGCGGCTGGCTTGTCCGCCAGCCAAAATAACCCAACTAGTTTGCGTTGGAAGCAGCATAAATATTCTCTTGTGCTTTGTTCTTTTTAATAACTTGCAGAAGCGGTGATTCAGTCAAAGTGTTGTCCTTGATCCACCACTGCTTCTTACATAAATCGGTTAACGCGTTAGTTTGGTGGCTAGTGATGACCAAACTCGCGCCTCTCTGAAGAAGATCTTCGGCCATAATCACCAATCTTTCAATAGATTCTTTGTCTAAAGAAGCACTTGGTTCATCCATAAGCAAGATTGAAGGCTTAAGAATCCAAGCACGGGCCATTGCCACGCGTTGGCGCTCACCACCAGACAACACAGAAATGTGCTCATCTGCCAAGGTTTCTAAACCTACCATTCTTAATGCATTAATTATTTGAGCTCGCTTATCTTTTTGACTCTCTTTATTAAAGCGAATGCCATAAGCGACATTTTGGTACACCGAGCCATCAAAAAGGTAAGGAGTTTGGTGGAGATAGATGATGTCTTTAAATTTTAACCGAGGAAACAGGCTATGTTGCCAGCTTTGTGTCGGAGACTGAATACGGCCAGAGCTCGGCTTGATCAATCCTGATAAGATTTTAAGTAGGGTCGTTTTGCCAACGCCATTGTCCCCTTTGAGATAAATGGCATCGTTGGGGCCGATCGACAATTCGGGGATGTGGAACAAAACACGCTCTTTGTAGCGCATTGAAATTTGCTGCGTTGTTATTTTTATACTCATGACAGCGTTCCTAAGTTCTTAAATAGCCTTTTCCTCTCACACTGGAAAGGAAAAAGTTAAGGGCTAATGCCAATGCTAATAACACCATACCGAGGGCGACGCCTTGAGCGAATGCGCCTTTGTGGCTTTCCATGGCGATAGCTGTTGGGATGTTTCTTGTCATCCCCATAATGTTGCCACCCACCATCATTGAACAACCTACTTCTGTGACGATACGAGAGAAGGCAGCAATGGTTGCAGCCAATAGAGGGAAACGAGTTTCCCAAATCAAGGTACACGCGACTCGTGTTGTTGATACGCCAAGAGTGCGCGCTGTTTCTACTGCTCGGCGGTCACTGGCCTGCAGAGCGCCATGCATCATCGCAACTAGGATAGGGAAACAGATCAGCATCTGACCTAGAATCATCGCCTTTTGCGTGAACAGTAATTGCCAGTCACCTAAAGGACCAGAACGAGAGAGCATCATGTACATCAACAAGCCAATTACCACGGTCGGTATCGCTTGTAAGGTGTTGATCACCGAAAGCAGCGCCCATTTACCGGGGAATTCGGTGTAAGCCAGTAAGAAAGCCATAAGGATTGCAGGAACAATCACTAATGAGATGGCGGACAAAGATACACTGAAGGATACCGCGACGATTTGCCACAATTCGTGGTCAAAACTCACCAGTAGATTCATTGCATCAATCGTTGTTTGCCATAAGGTCATGAAGTATCTCGTTTGAATCGATAATAGGCTTTTATCGGTAGTGTCTGATGTTAATCATAGCTGACACAAACTATTTGAGCCTGTATTGGTCAGCTATTGTTTCTAAGCGTGAATGCCTTTAAAGCAAGACGGTTTTTAAACGTGATTATTTAGGTGGTCTCGTTGACTGTTTAGTTAAGCGTAGCGCTAGTTGGTTAGGGTTAAACCTTCAACGCTACGCTTTACTCACAACCCACGACTCATTTCTTACAACAAGCTATTCTGCGCTTGCAACCAACTATTCTGCGTTTGCAACAAATAGCTGTTTGCCGTGCAGTTTAAAGTCGTTGATCAGTTTCTGGCCTTTAGGGTTAACCAACCAATCACTGAATACTTTCGCTGCTTGGTAATTGATGCTTGGGTAGCGTTCTGGGTTAACAAGAATCACTTGGTAAGGGTTAAATAGGTTCTTGTCGCCTTGGAACAACACTTTAAGGTCAAGTTTGTTTTGGTAAGCTAACCAAGTACCGCGGTCTGTCATGGTGTAGCCTTGCATTTCAGACGCCATGTTCAGAGTTGGGCCCATTCCTTGACCAACGCTGCGATAGCCGCCAAAGTTCGGCTCCATCTTAGTTTGCGCCCAAATACCCATCTCTTTCTTATGAGTACCAGAGTCGTCCCCACGAGAAACAAACGTCACGTTGTTGTTCGCGATTGCTTTGAACACATCAGCTACTGCTTTTTGAGATTCAATCTTCGCAGGGTCGCTTTGTGGGCCAACGATAACAAAATCGTTGTACATCAGCTTACGAGGTAAAACGCCGTAACCTTTTTCAACGAAGTTCGCTTCAGCTTTTGGTGCGTGAGTCATTACCAAATCAACATCACCGTTTTCACCCATGCGAAGTGATTTACCCGTACCCGCAGCGAGAACATCAACCTTAATACCAGAATCCTTTTCGAACTCAGGCAATAAGTAGTCCAGTAAGCCTGAGTGGTAGGTACTTGTGGTTGTCGCCAATTTGATATGAGTGGTGTCTTCCGCGCTGCTAGCCGTGTAACTGACGATAGATAGAGCTGCAATAGTTAGGGGAATTGCTTTCATTATTATTATGTCCATTCTGTTATAAATGAATGACATGCCTCTATTTTTAAAGGGCTCAAAGAAGGGCATGTGCATAAGACGCTAATTGTTGTAATTAGGAATCTACACCTAATAAGCAATCTTAATGCCAATAAATAGTGCATCAAATTTCATTAAATTGCTGTTATATCGAACAAAACTGCGTCATTTAGGCTAACAAAATGCATTAAAATATGAGCTAGGACAAAATGTCGCACATTGTCCCTGTCGCACAAAAGGTTAATTGGTACACTCTGTCCCAACTTTCCCCATCGGCTAATCATTATGTCTTTACCTAGTTCACCTGCATCGAACCTCAACCCAAACACATTGACTCAATATCAAGCGTTTTCCGTCTTGGTCGTGGACGATGAAGTCGGGATGCAGGCTATTCTAAAGAAGGCCCTAGGTAAGTTCTTTGGCAAGGTATCGAGTGCAGGGTCTGTTGAAGAAGCTGAAATACTGCGTTCGAGCGAACATTTTGATCTCATTGTTCTTGATATCAACCTGCCAGGACGCTCTGGCATTGAGTGGGAAGAGGCTTTTAACGACAACGACAAACGTGCCGATGTTATTTTCATGACTGGCTATGCTGATCTAGAGATGACCATATCTGCGCTTAAGCTTGGCGCTTCAGACTTCATTCTTAAACCTTTCAACTTAGAACAAATGATACAAGCTGTACTACGTTGTATGGATAAGCGCCTTGACCAAAGAATGCAATACGCATTGAAGCGTGATGTTAGCCGTCATATCAAGACCGAGTTAATCGGTAACTCAGATAAAACCAAACAGCTTAAATTGCTGATCAGTCAATTTGCACCCTCTCGAGCATCCGTTCTTATAGAAGGTGAGTCAGGTACAGGTAAAGAGCTAGTTGCACGTGGTGTACATGAAGCCAGTAAACGTACAGGGCCATTTGTGCCAATCAACTGTGGCGCAATCGCCCCAGAACTTCTTGAAAGTGAACTATTCGGGCATACCTCTGGCGCATTTACCGGTGCGAAGAAAAACCGTGAAGGCCTTTTCCGAGTCGCAAGTGGCGGCACCTTGTTCCTAGATGAAATAGGTGAAATGCCACTGCCAATGCAAGCAGCGCTGTTACGTGTGTTAGAGCAACGTACTATTCGTCCAGTTGGCAGTGAGAAAGAGATCGCTGTCGATGTACGTGTCGTCGCAGCAACAAACCGAAACCTTCAAGAAGAGGTCGATAAAGGCCACTTCCGTCGCGATCTGTTCTACCGACTCAATGTACTTAAGATTGATGTTGTGCCATTGAGAGAACGACCGTCTGATCTGATAGAGCTTGTTCCATACTTCACTCGTCTTTTATCTAGTGAACTGGGTATGCCGGTTCCAAACTGGGCACATGAAGATATCTTGGCAATGAATGAATACGAATGGCCGGGCAATATCCGCGAACTTAAGAACTTAGTCGAAAGATGCATTCTTTTAGACAAGCCACCAGCACACTATTGGCGAGAAGTGAATGGTGATCCAGCCCCAACCAGCATTTCAGTGACGGTGTCACATGGGGCGGAAATACCAAACTTGAATAATGTAGACGCAGCTGAGGGTTACCCGAACACTTGGACACTCAAAGAAGTCGAGAAATCTCACATAGAACAACTGGTGAGTTTTCATGATGGCAATAAATCTGCAGCAGCGAGAGATCTCGGTGTGGCGCGTAAAACACTAGAGCGTAAGTACAAAGAATGGAACACAGAAGGCTCTGAATATGCCGATTAGACGTCATTGGTGGACAAAGTGGGCGTTCCGGTTCAAAACCATGGTGCGTTATCGCCTGCTATTTCTAACATCCGCTCCCATCATTCTTACTTTGTGTGCGCTTGTCGCTATAACACTGTATTGGTCAGTACATTACACGTGGCAGGGTGCTCTGATTGATGTCGATGAGCGTTTGGATGTTGCCGACAACAGTATCCATTTAATTCAGAACCAACAGGCCTATAACGTTCAAGCATTTGCTGAGTCTTACAACTTCCGAATCAAACTCACGAGTGATATTTCGAAAGAAGAGCTCACACGTTGGGTTTCAGAAAACAAATCTCGCTATGAACTCGATTTTCTACGCTGGCGTAGCGTCGAGAGCATGGAGAAAAAGCTTGAATACCTCAACCTGACACACAAAGAATCGTTCTTTAGTGTATTGAGCCAAAACGAACTCAACGATTTAGACCAAAACCTTGCCAGGCAAGCCGAAGTCCCAATGCTCAATAATCAAAACGTTGAAACTCGAGGTTTAGTTAGCCGCACTGTTGTGTCAATTCGAGACAAGAATGATCACGTTATTGGTTTTCTTGATGGCGGGATCCTACTTAACAACAGCACACAGTTAGTTGATCAGATCAGCAACTTGATCTATCCACAACGTGATGGTTTTAATCGCCGCATTGGTACGGTTACCGTATTCCTTGATGATCTGCGTGTCAGCACTAATGTGCCATTAAGCAGTGAAGACAGTGCAGGGCGCGCAATTGGTACTCGCGTTTCTCATGAGGTTCATTCAAAAGTCTTGAATCAAGGGCAAAAGTGGTTAGACCGAGCATATGTTTACGACGCTTGGTACATCACCGCTTATCAACCAATCCACGACCAGTTTGATAACGTTATTGGCATGCTTTATACCGGCTATCTAATCTGGCCACTCGTAGAGACGTATCTGACTAACCTTGGTGAAATCAGCATTACCATCATATTACTGCTGTTAGCTTCAGGTTTGATCGTACACCGTGGTGCACGCGATCTTTTCAACCCAATTGAACGCATCCATAAAGTTGTAAAGCTAGTCCAAATGGGGCAAGACAAGCGAATCGGTACGTTGGGTTTGGATGATCAACATGAACTTACGTTGCTTGCGAAACAGTTCGACAAAATGTTAGATCTGCTCCACGAGCGTAATCAAGAGATTCAACAAGCGGCGTCTGAACTCGAATGTAAGGTTCATTCTCGTACCGCCAGTTTGAAAGAGAAAACGGAAGAACTCGAACTGCACATCCAGCTTCTTAACCAAGCTAGAGATAAGCTGGTGGTCAACGAAAAATTAGCCGCGTTAGGTGAGTTAACCGCAGGTATTGCCCATGAAATCAATAATCCGACAGCAGTAATTCTAGGCAACGTTGAGCTAATGAAGTTTGAACTAGGTGACGAAGTGGCTCGTGTAGACGAAGAAGTCCACGCGATCATGGAGCAGATCGACCGAATCCGAAACATCACGCGAAGCTTACTTCAATACAGCCGACACGGTGGTGTACAAGACGAAATCACTTGGCAACATATCAATCCAATTGTCGATGAAAGTATTACGCTCGTAAAAACAGGCGCAAAAAAGAAAGGCATTGTGTATGTCTCGCAATTGAATGCTAAAACCTCAGTCGAAGTGAACCGAAACCAATTGCTGCAAATTCTAGTTAACCTGCAAATGAACGCGATTCACGCGATGGACGGACAGGGCACATTGACTATCTCGAGTGAAGATTGGGTTGAAAATGGAGTATCTCATGGGGCTATTGTTCATGTTGAAGATGAGGGCTGTGGTATTAAGGAAGAACAACTGAAACGTATTTTCTCTCCTTTCTATACCACCAAAAGAGACGGTACAGGCTTAGGTTTGTCCGTTTCTCAAAGTATTTTGAGCCAAACGGGCGGCGAAATACGAGTTGAATCCGAAGTAGGTAAAGGAAGTCGCTTTAGTATCTATCTTCAGCAAAAAGCCACACCGCAGTTATTAGTGTCTAACCTTTAGTCGTTCATAACGCGAATAGAAAAAGGTTCATCGCGGATTAGCGGGAACTCAAAACAAAAACGGTAGTAAGTGAT